>DASWNB010000241.1:0-2108 GCA_036399455.1 Flavisolibacter sp.
CATTCCTCGCGTCCTGGCGTCTTGGCGGTTAATACCAAATGATGTTATATTACAACCAAGTTTTCCCTGCTGATGCGCAAAAAGAACCTATACCCCTTTATCGTGTCTTTTGTCCTGCTGGTGACCGTGATCGTATTCAACAGGGTCAACTTCCGCAAGATGCAGGACTATGCCGCGGACGTAGAGCATACGAGGGAGGTTATCACATCGCTGGAGCGGCTTTCCAATGACCTTAAGAGTGCACAGATCTATTCGGCCCATTATGAAAGGCAGCTTGGGGGCAACCTTTACAAGCTTTACTCCCAGGAAGCGCATGAGATTGCGAAGGAGCTGGCAAAGCTTAAAACGCTGGTGGCCGACAACCATGAACAAACCCGCCGCATCAACCTGGTGGCGGCTCTCGTGTCCAAACACTTCGACACGCTGCTAAAGAACAATATCGTGGAGATCATTGAATCGGGTGAAAGCTGGAGGCTGAACGAGCTGTACAGCATCCACCAAACCCTTAACATGGCCGTCATTCACGAGCACAGGCTGCTCGAGATCAGGAAGGAAGAGCTGAGCGAATCCACCCGGCTGGCCAATATATTCTCCACCATTCTAACCATCATTGCCATAGGTATCATCCTGTTCACTTTCATATCCACCTTCCTGATGTCGCGGGAGCAGCAATGGCTGGAGGTCTTTCTTGAATCCATCCTCAATACCTCGCAAAACGGCATAGCGCATTTCAAGGCAGTACGAAAGAATGGGGAGATAACGGATTTCAAGGTAAACTTTGTAAACAGGGCCCTGGAACCGTTGCTGGGCATCAAACCCGGAGACGCCACGGGTAAAAAGCTGGACGGCCTTTCCCTCAACCTGCAGGATGAAAAAGTAAAGGAACGGTACGCCCTGGTAGTTGAAACCGGCGAAAGCATGCAATATGAAACGTTCTACCGCCGCGGTGAAACAGAGAAATGGTTCTATGTATCGCTGGTGAGGCTGGGCGATGGGCTTACCGCCACCTTCCACGATATAACCGGCCTGAAAAGATCGGAAGAGGAACTGAAGGCCAGCATCTCCCAATTGGAACGCTCCAATATGGAGCTGGAGCAATACGCCTACGCAGCCAGCCACGACCTGCAGGAGCCTTTGAGAAAGATCAGGTCCTTTGGCAGCTTCCTGCTCGACACACAGGCATCGAAACTTGACCAGAAAGGCCGCGATCAGCTAAGCAAGATCATGAGCGCCGCAGAGCGCATGTCCATCCTCATCAAGGACCTGTTAAGCCTCTCGAGCCTGAAGAGAGAGCAGGAATTCACTCCCACTGACCTGAACGAAATACTGGCCGTGGTGCTCCAGGACCTCGACCTGCTCATCACACAGAAACATGCACGGGTGGAAAGCAGGGACCTGCCCGTAGTAAAAGCCATCCCGCTGCAAATGACGCAGCTTTTCTATAATCTCATCAACAACTCATTAAAATTTTCCCTTGAAGGCGTGCAGCCGGTTATCAGTATCAGTTGCCGCAAATTAACTCCCGCCGAAGCAGGGCAGCATGGCCTCTCTCCTGTTACCAACGGCTACTACGAGCTGGTATTCGCCGATAACGGCATCGGGTTCAAGCGCGAATACAGAGACCAGATCTTCGGTCTCTTCAAGCGCCTGAACGACCGGCACAGTTTTCCCGGCTCCGGCATCGGCCTTGCCCTTTGCAAGAAGGTAGCCCTTAACCACGGCGGAGATATCTGGGCTTTGGGAGAAGAAGGTAAGGGCGCAGAATTTCATATTGTGTTGAAAGCGTAAAGAGAGGGCTGCAAGCTTTTAGAGCTGCGGGTTATTAGCTGCGAGTTGCGAGACGTCGTTCGGAAGAGGCTTGTAACCTGGAGAAAACTATTGACGCTTCTCTACCCACTTTATAAATCCGGGCAACCCCGATTACCCGCATTTTTATGTAAATTCAGGTAATGCCGTTCATGGCAGCAATTTAAAACAAGTTGATTATGCCTTTCATGATGACGCGTACTCACGGCAACGCCGTTGTGCCGGAGTTTGCAGCGGGTGGGCGCCTGCTGCAGGTAAACGGCAGTCCTTACAGCGATGTGATTGGCCTGGCCCAGGGTTGG
>DASWNB010000242.1:0-2889 GCA_036399455.1 Flavisolibacter sp.
TCGAACGAAACGAGAAAAGCGAGGAAGGATCGGGAACGCCGTTTCTTTCCCGCATACCCCTGCTGAAATGGCTGTTCAGCAGCCGTTCGCGTACCAATGGGAAAACCGTATCGGTTGTATTTATCAAACCCACCATCATCTATTGATATATGTGGCAGCGAATAAAAGAGAAGGTATTACAGATCAATAAGGCCACGGGCATCGAGGTAGTGATCCTGCCCAACGGCAGCTACCTGGTGAACACTTTCACGTTGAAGGTAAAAGGCGACACCATTGAAAAGGAGGATCGCGTTCAGGGCCTCAAAGGCTTTGACGAGCTGAAGCGTGACACGAAAACGCCAGTAGCGCTGGTGCTCAACGGCAAGGGAATACTGGTGAAGAAAACCACTCAGCCCGTGACGGAGCGGAATGCCGTATCGGTAATTCTGCCGCAGGCCAATCCTGCCGGGTTTTACACGCAAACAGAAAAATACACGCAGTTCTCCGCCGTGGCCATTGCACGGAAAGACCTGGTGGATGGGATCGTGGACCTGTTGGAGCAGAAAGGCTTCCGGGTGCTGGATGTGTCCTTTGGCTTCTTTGCCATCGGCAGGCTGCTCCCCCACTTTAAGCCGGAGAAAGGCAGGGAATTATCTACGACCAGTTTCCGGCTAACATTGGATGAAAAAAAAGAGCTGGAGGATTTTTCTGCTTTACCAGGCGGTGAGCCCGATGCTTTTGCCCAGCAGGAATATCTCGTTTCGGCAAAGTACATCCTGTCGTTTGACCTGCTGCCTTATGCTGCGGCCATGTCGCTGCTGCTGGACAGCATAGAAGAGCCGCCCTCGATTGCCGATGAAGGCGTTGCGCAGGCAAGGGAAGAGGTGAAATATGGTAAATACTTTTCCGCCGCTTCAATGAGCTTGCTGGTATTCCTGTTCGTGCTGCTGTTGATTAATTTCTTTGTTTATAACCATTACTTCTCGAAGAACGGGCGCTTTGCCTACACGCAGCAGTCGGGCGAAAAAAGCCGCAAGGACCAGGAAAGCCTTAATGCACTGGTGAAGAGCAAGGAAGGCTTCCTGCAGCAATCGGGCTGGGACAGGCAGGCGCGGACCAGCTTTTTCGCGGACCGCCTGGCGGGCTTCCTGCCGCAGGGGGTGTGGTTTACTTCGCTGAACTTCTATCCGCTGAACACCACCCTGTCCGACGACAGGGAGTACTACTTCAGGAGGGATACGGTGCAACTGACCGGCATGTGCTACGACCCGGTGCAGATCAATGTGCTGATGAACAATATCAGGACACTGGAGGAAGTGCAGGAAGTATCTATGAAGAATTATAGTTTTAAAAAATCCGAGGAAACGGGATCGTTTGCCCTTGAATTAATCCTGAAATGATGCTGGCTTCATTATCCAATAAGAAGAAATTAAAGCTGCTGGGGTTTGCCCTGGTGCCGGTGCTGTTCCTGTGCTACAAGCTGGCCATTTCAAAGACCATCACCGAGTACCGCAGCTATAAAGCCAACATGGTGCACGAGCAGCAGGCGGGCGTCACGCTGAACGCGGGCACGGTCTTGAAAAACCGCCAGAAGGAACTGGACCTGCTGCTGGCGAACTATACGCTGGACACGCTCAACAGCAACAAAAACTTTTTAACCGTGGTAAGTGAATTCTGCAGGGATAACGGTCTTGAATTGCGGGAGTACAAGCCCATGGGTGTTTCACCGGGCAACCCTGTGAAATTCATGACCCGTTCCGTAACGGTGGAAGGCCCCTTTATCAATTGCCTGCAACTGGTGTATGCATTGGAAACACAGTACCAGGCGGGAAGGGTAAGCTCCGTGCTGTACAAAAGCGCCACGGACCCTAAAGACGAATCGGTGAGCCTGAACTGCACCGTCTTTGTTCAAAATTTAATCGACTGACATGAGCCTGAAGAGATCCCTGGCAACAGGAGCAATGATAATCGTACTGGCCGCCTGCGAATCGGCACTGGATCCCGAGCTGACCACTCAGCGCGTAAGGTTGCAGGCCCCTGCCAATAATCTGCTCACTACCGATAGTGTGCACACATTTTACTGGGAGACGCTCGAAGGCGCTACACGCTACCAGTTGCAGGTGGTGTCACCGCGGTTTGATTCTGTTGCCCGCCTGGGTGTGGACACCATTATCAACCGTAACCAGTTTTCACAGACCCTGAGGAGGGGCAGCTACCAGTGGAGGGTTCGTGCCTTCAATGGCGGCAGCACCTCCGCCTTCAGCGACACCTTTAGCCTGACCATTCAATAAAGCATCATGAACCAGAAAGCCCTTAGATATGTTTTGATTGCAGCCGTGGTGCTGGTTTGGGGCGCCATCATTTACCGCATTTTCGCCGCGCTGGGCAGCGATGACGGCCCGGAGCCGGGAACCGCTGTTGCATCAAAGCCCCTGAAGCAGGCTGCCCGGGACAGCTTCTCGCTGCTGGCCAACTACAGCGATCCCTTCCTCCCTGCCGATGCCGTAATGGAGCCTGATGTTGCGGTGGATAGTCCGGTAGTTACTTCAAATCCAGCCGTGGTCAGCACTTCACTTCCTGCCACCGAGCCGCCTGTAGATATAAGCTTTGTCCGTTACCAGGGCATGATTGCCAATCCCGAGAAGAAGCTCAGGATGGCGATGATCAGCATTAACGGAAGCGAGCACCTTGTGAAGGAGAATGAAGTGATACAAGATGTACTAATACGGAAGATCACTGCTAATAAACTCACCGTTACTTACAGGAAGAAAACCTTTCATATTTCCGGTGGCGGCAATGCTCCCTCGCCTGCTACGGCGCAGGGGCAGTGAGTGGCGTGAATGGTGAACCACGAAGGTGCGAGGAGCGCAAGGAGGCACTAGGAGAAGGGAAGCTTGCAGCTTTATCAGC
>DASWNB010000243.1:0-2917 GCA_036399455.1 Flavisolibacter sp.
AGTTCTTTAATCAATCACTTATCAAGAAAGGCAGAGGGATATGGCCCGATGAAGCCTTGACAACCTGTCCCGCTATTAGCGGGATAAGGTGCCAACTCCATCACGCGGAACGCGTGACAGATAAGTCAGATCAAAGCTTACACTATTGAACTCAAAATATTGAAAGCTCTTCTGATTTATCGGGAGAGCTTTTTTATTGCTCCTATGCCAATAAAAGCTTCCCGGTAATATTTCTCCTTCTCTTGGTGAGTGCCCATTTTCAATCAATTTTTAACCTTCTCCGCAGAGCGGAGGCAAAACCCAAGAAGATGAGCAACACAACACAGATCATTCACAGCATTCCCGTGGACCCGCTGACAGGCGCTATCTCTGTTCCCATTTATCAAACTTCCACCTTTGTGCAGGAAGCGCCGGGTGTGAACCGCGGCTTTGATTATGCCCGAACCGGCAACCCTACCAGGGCCGCCCTCGAAAGCATCATTGCCTCGCTGGAAGAAGGAAAGACCGGCATAGCCTTTGGCAGCGGCCTTGCCGCCATCGATGCAGTGGTAAAGCTGCTCCAGAGCGGCGACGAGATACTGGCCGTAGACGATATTTACGGCGGCGCCTTCCGCCTGTTCACCCACATCTACCAGAAATTCGGCATTACCGTCAATTACGCGGACACCACGAAGGCAGAGAACGTGTTCAATGCCATCACGCCCAAAACAAAGCTTATCTGGATAGAAACGCCTACCAATCCAACGCTAAAGGTGTCCGATATTGCCGCCATCGCACGTATGGCCAGGGCTTCAGGGTGTTGGCTTTGCGTGGATAATACTTTTGCTTCACCCGCCCTGCAAAAACCTCTTACGCTGGGAGCTGATATTGTGATCCATTCCGCCACCAAATACCTCGGCGGCCACAGCGATCTTATCGCCGGGCTGGTAGTCACCCGCGACGCGGAGCTGGGTGAAAAGATCAGGTTCATACAGAACGCCAGCGGCGCCATACTTTCTCCCTTCGACAGTTGGCTGGTGATCCGCGGCATCGAAACCCTGCCGCTGCGGATAAAGCAGCATTGCCTGAATGCCCATGAAGTGGCCTTGTGGCTGGAGCAGCACCCGGCGGTGGATAAGGTGTTCTATCCCGGGCTCGCTTCGCATCCCAACCACGACGTGGCTGCAAGGCAGGCTAAAGGCTTTGGCGGCATCGTTTCCTTTACCCTGAAAAATGATACGGAAGAAGCGGCCGTTGCTTTTGTGACCTCCACCCAATTGTTCAAGCTGGCCGAAAGCCTGGGCGGCGTAAAAAGCCTGCTTTGTCATCCGGCGAACATGACCCACAAATCCATACCCGCCGACAAGCGCAGGGCGGCAGGAGTGTCCGACAGCCTCATACGCCTTTCGGTAGGACTGGAAGAAGCATCCGACCTGGTACAGGACCTGGAGCAGGCTTTCCGGAAGGCAGGGTACAGGCCCGAAGCCACGGTTGAAACCATACAGCAAACCACATTACAGGCCATTTAAACAGGAAGACCATGAGTACGCAAAAAGGATTGAGGATAGGATTGTTTGGGTTTGGGGTCGTAGGCGAAGGCATTTACCAGGTGCTGCTGCAAACGCCATCGCTGAACGCAGAGATCAGGAAGGTATGTATCCGCCACGCGGAGAAAAAGCGCAATGCCCCGGCTGAACTGTTCACTACGAGCTACGAGGATATACTGGAAGATGAAAACATCAACCTTGTGGTGGAGCTGATCGACGATGCGGAGGAAGCTTACAGGATCGTGACCACGGCGCTTCGTAATAAGAAATCGGTGGTGAGCGCCAACAAGAAGCTTATTGCCAGCCACCTGCCGGAACTGATACGCCTGCAAAAGGAGAACGGCGTATCCTTCCTGTACGAAGCGGCAGTCTGCGGCAGCATACCCGTTATAAGGAACCTTGAAGAGTATTACGACAACGACCTGCTGCAAAGCATCTGCGGCATAGTGAACGGCTCCACCAATTATATTCTCACCCGTATCGCCGAAGAAGGGTTAAGCTACCGCGAAGCGCTCCGGGAAGCGCAGCAGTTGGGCTTTGCCGAAAGCAATCCCGCCCTGGACGTGGAAGGAACGGATGCAGCCAGCAAGCTTTCCATCCTGCTCCTGCACGCCTACGGCATACTGGCCCACCCGGACGGGTTGCTGTACAAGGGCATCACTGCGCTGAACGCCTTTGACTCTGTATATGCCCGCGAAAAGAACTACAAGGTGAAGCTCACCGCGCAAGCCAGGAAACTTTCGAACGGCCGCATAGCAGCCTTTGTCCTGCCCTGCTTTGTAAGCCGCGACAGCCAATTGTTCAACGTGCAGAACGAATACAACGGTGTGATCATCGAAAGCAGGCTGGCCGACAAGCAGTTCCTTTACGGTAAGGGGGCCGGACGCTTTCCCACCTCTTCGGCAGTGGTCAGCGATATTTCCGCCCTGCGCTACGGCTACAAGTACGAGTACAAAAAGCTCCACCGTGAAGGCGCCGCCACCCTCGCCAGCCAGTTCTATCTTAAGGTGTACGTAAGCTTCGAAGAATGGACGGACATCAACAAATGGGACTTCGAGCAGGTGTACGAATTCCACAGCACCGCCGAGCGACAGTACCTCACGGGCCTCATCCACATCGATCGCCTCCGTAACGCTCCCTGGCTCTCCAATCCCTCCGTATCCCTCATACTCCTTCCTGAAGGAATAGTTGAGAGCAGCGAGGTGATTCAGAACTCGATAAGGAAGATCAGTTTGCAATTGGCGGGAGTTGGTTAGGGAAGCTGTTGGCTGATGGCTGTTAGCTGTTAGCCTTGTTCACGTACGGTGAATTGAGCATCCATCTTTGACTTAGATTTTATACCATTTAGACAATATCCGCAGGCCTTGCTTCGAAGTCTCCGTAGGGTAAGT
>DASWNB010000244.1:0-2662 GCA_036399455.1 Flavisolibacter sp.
CCGGTAGGGATCTTGTTATAAAATCCAACAGCGAAAATAGTTGCTGTTTCCATGTCGATGGCGTAAGCCCTTATGGCCTGCAGGTATTCCTTGAACTTTTCATCGTGTTCCCATACGCGGCGGTTGGTGGTGTACACTGTGCCGGTCCAGTAATCCACCCCGTAATCGCGGATGGTGGTGGAGATGGCTTTCTGCAGGGCGAAGGCGGGCATGGCAGGCACTTCGGGAGGGAAGTAGTCGTTGGACGTACCCTCGCCCCTGATGGCGGCAATGGGCAGGATAAGATCGCCCAGCTTGTTGCGCCTTTTAAGGCCGCCGCACTTGCCCAGGAAAAGAACGGCCTCGGGCTTGATGGCGGTAAGAAGGTCCATAACGGTAGCCGCCGTGGGAGAGCCCATGCCGAAGTTGATGATGGTGATGCCTTCGGCGGTGGCGCACTGCATGGGCTTGTCGAGCCCGATGATGGTAGCGCCGGTCCACTCGGCAAACATGCGCACGTAATTGCTGAAATTGGTAAGCAGTATGTACTTGCCAAAATGATCGAGCGACTCGCCGGTATAGCGTGGAAGCCAGTTTTTTACTATATCCTCTTTCGTCTTCATATTTACGAATTTAGTGATTAGGTTTGACGCATGATACAGGTGCACTACCCCGAGCCGCAATTCAGGATAAAAGAGGAGGGGCAGAAGCACTATATTTTCGATTCCCTGCGCAAGTCATGGCTACTGCTTACCGAAGAGGAATGGGTACGGCAGAACTTCGTGCATTACCTCGTCCAGGTGCTGGACTATCCCGCCGCCTTTATCGCCCTTGAAAAAGAAATTTCCCTTCACGGCCTCCGCAAACGCTTCGACGTGCTGGTGTACGACAGCAGCCACCGCCCCTGGCTGATGGTGGAGTGCAAGGCGCCTGAGGTAGCCCTCAGCGAAGATGTGCTGCAACAGGCGCTCCGCTACAACATCAGCGTGCCCGTAGATTACCTGGTCATTACGAACGGGAATAATACCGTGGGATGGAAAAAGGAAGGAGGGGGGCTGAAGATGATGGAGCAGCTTCCGGGGTGGGAGTAGTAAGTTGCCAGTTGCGAGTTGTTAGCTGCGAGTTGCGAGTTTGTTTACGTACGGTGAATTGGAAATATGTTAATTTAATAGAGACTTTTTTGAAACGCAAAGAACGCGAAGCATACGCAAAGAAGCGCAAAGCCTTGACTCTTAGGCCCACCCCTTTGCGTTCCTTTGCGGCTCTTTGCGCACTTGGCGGTTCAAAGGATTAAGCATACTAAACAACATTTATGAGACTCATTCTTCTCCCCATCATCATCACCTTAACCTTTTCCGTCGACGCACAAAAGCCGCGGGCCCGCGACCTGGGTATTCCCTTTGAAGGACGGCCGGGACGCTATAATGCCATTACCGATGTAAAAGGCGTGGAGGTGGGATACAGCACCATCATTTCGGGACAGGGAAAGAACGTGCTGGGCAAGGGGCCTGTGCGTACCGGCGTTACCGCCATATTGCCCAGGGGCAGGGAGAACCGTCCCGTATTTGCCAACTGGTATGCCCTTAACGGCAACGGTGAAATGACCGGCACCACCTGGATCACCGAGTCGGGCTTCCTTGAAACACCTATCATGATAACCAACTCCAACAGCGTGGGTGTAGTGCGTGATGCCGTGCTCAAATGGTTCGTGGAGAATAAATGGTACAAGGAAGACTGGTGGTTTACATATCCTGTAGTGGCTGAAACCTACGATGGCTTTCTCAATGATATTTATGGGTTCCATGTAAAGGAAAGTCATGCTTTTGAAGCGCTGAACAGCGCTGCTTCCGGTCCCCTGAAAGAAGGCAACGTGGGCGGCGGCACCGGCATGATGTGCCTGGGCTTCAAGGGCGGCACGGGCACCGCATCGCGGGTAGTGAGATACAAGGATACGACCTACACGGTAGGCGTGCTGCTGCAGGCCAATTTCGGGGCGAAGAAGAACTTTACCATTGCGGGGGTACCCATAGGCCGGGAGCTGAGGGATACGCTCAATTATGAATTTCACGGGGCTCCCGTATCGCGGAGGCAGGAAGGCGACGGCTCCGTCATTGTTGTAGTGGCTACCGATGCTCCCCTATCACCCGGCCAGCTCAAGCGGCTGGCGGCCCGCGTGCCCATTGGTATCGGCCTGGTGGGCGGCCGCGGCGAGAACAGTTCCGGTGACATCTTCATCGCCTTCTCCACCGCGAACCACGGAGCCTTCAACCGCGATTCCACGGCCCAAATCGACCTCTTCTCCAACGACCTCATCAACCCTATCTTCGAAGCTGCCGTACAGTCCGTGGAGGAAGCCGTCATTAATGCCATGGTGGCCGCTGAAACCCTTGAAGGCATCAACGGCAACAAAGCCCATGCTTTACCGCACGTCCGGGTAATAGAAATTTTGAGAAAATACAAGCGTATCCCGGAGCCGGGAGAGAGTCAAAAACCAAAGGCTCCAAACCGGAAGCAATAGCTAATAACCAAGCCATAAAATTCTCAATATTCAATGTTCAATTCTCAATTTTCAAGTGTGTCCCCGAACCGGAGCCACTTGAGTATTGAACAGTGATTATTGATTATTAGAAAAGAAGACTCCCTACTACCGAAAAGCATCTGGTTCCATAAACGACCTATTCAC
>DASWNB010000245.1:0-5936 GCA_036399455.1 Flavisolibacter sp.
AAAAAGGCCAACAGCATAAGCTAATAGCCAACAGCTCTCTACCGCTTAAACTGCAAAGCCGAGTAATTAACGGCTGAATCAAATCTTCCCTCATTATCCACTGAAACAAAGTGATAGCCTACACGGAAGTTGCCGAGGCGGGCCTCTTTCCATATCTGCCACTCGGGGTGCATGCCCTTGTAGACTAATGCCCCGTTAATAAGCTGGCGGGGAATGTGCAGGCCGGTATCGAGGAACTGGTAGCGCTTGGCAGTGTCTTTCAGGTAGGCCACGTAGAGAATGGAGCCGCCGCGGTAATGGTAAAGCTGCTCCAGGTTGCCGGAACTATCGGTTAAGGTTTGCTTTTCCCGGTAGCCTGAAGGAACAAGCAGCTCCACAGTGCTTTGCCCGGCAGGGCCGGGATAGGTAAAGCTGCTCTTTCGCATCTTATCGAAAAGAGAGCAGGAAGCCAGGAGTACCAGCAGGAGGAATAGGGCTAATCGTGTCATCTACACCATTCCTTCAAAAATTATACTAGCGCCCTGGCCCACACCCACGCACATGGTAGCAAGGCCGTATTTGCTGCCCCTGCGCTTCATTTCGTGGAGAAGGGTTGTGGACAGGCGTACGCCGCTGCAGCCCAAAGGATGCCCCAATGCTATGGCTCCGCCGTTTACGTTTACCCTCTGGCGGTCCATCCCCAGGTCGTGAATGCAGGCAAGGGATTGGGAGGCAAAGGCCTCGTTCAGTTCTACCAGGTCCATGTTGGCTATGGAGAGGCTGGCCCTTTTAAGCGCCTTCTGGGTAGCGGGAACCGGCCCCATGCCCATGATAGCAGGATCAACACCGGCCACGGCCATAGATACTACCTTGGCAAGGGGCTTAAGATCGTACTTTCTTACAGCTTCCTCGCTGGCCAGCAGCATGGCGGCAGCGCCATCGTTGAGTCCGGATGAATTACCCGCGGTAACGGTTCCATCCTTTATAAAGGCGGGCTTCAGCGAAGCCAGTTTGTCGAGGGAGGTCTTGCGGGGATGCTCATCCGTATCAAAGAGCCTTTTAGCACCTTTGTCGCCTTCTACCTCTACGGTGATGATCTCGTCCTTCCATGCTCCCCTTTCCAGTGCGGCAAAGTACTTCTCCTGTGATTCCAGGGCGAATTCATCCTGGGCCTCGCGGCTGATGTTCCACTGTTTAGCTACGTTCTCCCCTGTTTCTCCCATGCTGTAGGGATAGTGTACGTCCTTAAGCTTGTTGTTCACGAAGCGCCAGCCGAGGGTAGTATCGTAGACCTCAGCGGTGCGCTGGAAGGCAGAGGTAGATTTGGACATTACGAAAGGAGCACGGCTCATGCTTTCCACGCCGCAGGCAATTACAAGACCGGCATCATCGCACATGATCTGGCGGGAACCGTCCATGATAGCCTGCAATCCCGATGCACAGAGCCTGTTTACCGTATTGCCGGGTATGGTTACAGGAAGGCCGGCCAGCAGTGCAGCCATACGGGCCACGTTGCGGTTGTCTTCCCCGGCCTGGTTGGCATCACCTGCAATCACATCCTCTATCTCCGCCGGGTCTATATTCCTGTTTCTTGCCATCAGCTCGCGTATAGCATAGGCCAGCAGGTCGTCGGGGCGGACAGAGCTCAGGCCCCCGCCGTACTTGCCTATAGGCGTGCGAATGGAATCTATGACATAGACACTCTTCATAGTGAATATTTTTTTAAGTACAAAATGTTCAATATTCAATTCTCAATTCTCAAGTTCCTCCTGACAGAGATCAGTCAATGGAAACGCCCTTGAGCATTGAACATTGAATATTGAGTATTAAAAAGAAAAGAACTCCCACACACAGTAAACAGCCTCCGTACTTCCAAAACGGCCTCATTCACCATTCACCATTGACCATTCACGTGTTAAAAGCTTTGCAAGATACGCTGAACCCTCCAATCCGCTGAACGCTTTAAATTATCTTTGCAGGATGACAGAAGCGGTAAATACAAGGGCCAGGAAGAGCCTGAACATCCGGCAAATGAGCCTGGATGAGCTAAAGGCTTATTTCGAAACCATTGGCGAGAAGAAATTCCGCGTAGCCCAGATTTGGGAATGGCTGTGGCAAAAGCATGCCCATTCCTTTGCCGATATGACCAACCTCAGCAAAGAATTGCGCCAGAAGCTGGGCGAGCACTTCACCCTGCCCGCTCTTAGCATTGACACTACACAGTACAGTTCCGATGGTACGGTAAAGTCCCGCTTCAAGACCCATGACGGCCATCTTTGCGAAGGCGTTCTCATCCCCACCGAAAGCCGCTATACCGCCTGCGTATCTTCCCAGATCGGCTGTTCGCTGAGCTGCCGCTTTTGCGCCACAGGCTATATCGAGCGCAAGCGTAACCTTGACTTTGATGAGATCTACGACGAAGTGGTGCTCATCAACCAGCAATCGGAGAAAACATTTGGCAAGAAGCTGAGCAATATAGTGTTCATGGGCCAGGGAGAGCCCCTGCTGAACTATAATAACGTAATGAAGGCCATAAACCGCATTACCGCCGAAGACGGCCTGGGCATGAGTGCACGCCGGATAACCGTATCTACCGCCGGTGTGGCCAAGATGATCCGCCAATTGGGCGACGACCAGGTGCGCTTCAAGCTGGCCCTTTCCCTCCATGCCGCCAACGACCAGAAGCGTAACGAGATCATGCCCATCAACGAAAGCAACAATCTCAAGGCCCTTACCGATGCGCTGAATTACTTCTACAAGCAGACGCACAACGAGATCACGCTGGAATACATCCTCTTCAACAACTTCAACGACAGCAGCAAGGATGCGGACGAGCTGATCAAGATCTACCGCCAGGTTCCCGCCGACCTCGTGAACATCATCGAATACAATCCCATCGACTTCGCCAAGTTCGAAAAACCCTCAGAGGAGCGCATTACTGCCTTCATGAGCTATCTTGAAAAGAACAAAGTGAATGCCCGCCTTCGCCGCAGCCGCGGAAAGGATATAGATGCCGCCTGTGGCCAGTTGGCTAATAAGACGTGAATCGTCAATCGTGAATCGTGAATGGGAGAACCGCTAGGGCCGGAGACGCGAAGGGTTCACAAAGAGGCTTTAGGGATGCAGTCTTTTGTTTTTAGCAGTTTGTTAGCAGTCAGGCGTTTTTGACTGTTTTCGAGGTGTATTTCCGGGATTTTATCCTCCTTCTTAGCTATATCTATCCTATATCTAACCTATATCCAGGATTGCTTCATCCTTGCTTTATCCTGCTTGAGCCAATTACAGGCCTATTCACGATTGACGATTGACGATTCACGGCGCTCCCCATTGACGATTCACGCCCCGCTTAACCTTAATTAACCTCTCCCCGGTTAAACTTCCTTCCTCCACCACCGTCTGTAGTGCGTTACTTTTAAAAACAACAGTACAATATGAAGAAAATAATTACAAGCGCACTGATGCTGGCCCTTACGATAGGAGCAGCCCAGGCCCAGGACTCATCCGCCCGTAAAGACAAGCACCACCAGAAAAAAGAGCACCGCATGGGTGGTTATGATAAGCTCAACCTTACCGCCGAGCAGAAAGAACGTATGAAATCCATCAAGGAAGAATACAAAACCCAATCCGAAGCCCTCAGAAAGCAGGACCAGCTCAGCGTAGCTGAAATGAAAACCCGCAGGGAAGAGCTGCACAGGAACTTCCGCACCCAGACCGAAAGCATACTGACCGCCGACCAGAAGGCCCAGCTTGAGAAAGTAAAGGCTGAAAAAAAGGCCTCAGGCAAAGAAGGCAAATTCGAGAGAGGTGCCGGAAAGCGTGGCAAGACTGAAGGCCGCGATGACATCAGCAAGCGTGGCAAATCCAAAGGCCGTGAAGGTTTCCGCCAGAAAGGCGCAGAACTTGAAAAAGAGCTGAACCTTACCGCAGCGCAGAAAGAGAAAATGGCCAGTGCGAATGCAGAGCTGAAAACCCGTATGACCGCCCTGAAAAACGACAACTCCCTTACTAAAGAGCAAAAAAGAGCGAAAATCCAGGAACTGGTGAAAGACCGTCAGGAGCAATTCAAAAGCATCCTTACCAAGGAGCAGGCAGAAAAGCTTCAATCCCTTTACAAGGAACGCTCATCAAGGAATACCAGGTAATCCTGGGCGATCCCCCAACCTATTGAAAAAACGAAAAGCCGTGATCCGTCACGGCTTTTTTATTTTTGCAGGATAATCAGCCGAATGAAAAAGCAAACAGGTTTTGAAAAGTTCCAGAAGCCAAAGAAAGGCAGCGTGCTAAAAGAGCAGATCAGGCAGGAAAAGAAAAAGTGGAGAAAGGAAAGAGATGCCTTCTTTGAAAAGAAGAAAGAGGAGAAGGCGGCAAGCCGTTCCTCCGACCCTGCCGCACCGAAACAGCCCAAGATCATCAAGGCGGTTGAAGAACAGATGCCCCTTAACAAGTACCTGGCCCACTGCGGTATCTGCTCCCGCAGGGATGCCGTAGCCATCATCAGGGAAGGAAACGTTAAGGTGAACAACGAGGTGGTTACCGAGCCGGGGTATAAGATAGCACCCAAAGACTCCGTCAGCCTTAAAGGGAAGAAGATACACCCGGTGGAGGACATGGTTTATATCCTGCTCAACAAGCCCAAGGACTATCTCACCACCACCGACGACCCCCAGAAAAGAAAGACCGTGCTGGAGCTGGTGCAGCATGCCACCAAGGCCCGCATCTACCCCGTAGGACGTCTTGACCGCAATACTTCCGGCGTGCTGCTGCTTACCAACGACGGCGAGCTGGCGCAGAAGCTAACGCATCCCAAGCACGAGATAAAAAAAGTATATGCCGTCACACTCGACAAGCCGCTGACGAAGAATGATTTTGATGCGATACTGAAAGGTGTTCCCCTGGAAGACGGTGTGGCCAATGTAGATGTGCTGGCCTATACCGATGCGCAGGACAAGACCCAGATAGGCATTGAGCTGCATACGGGCAGGAACAGGATCGTGCGCCGCATCTTCGAGCATTTTGGCTACGATGTAAAAAACCTCGACCGTGTAATATTCGCCGGGCTCACAAAGAAGAACGTACCCCGCGGCAAATGGCGCTTTCTTTCCGAAAAAGAAGTAAGAGACCTGAAGTACTTTAAGAAGGGGAAAGGGTAGAAGATAAAAGGCGGGAGGCGGGGCCCGGTAGTAAGCCGTAAGTCATAAGCCTGAAGCCGGGTTGCTTACAGCGATGAACCTTTACCTTACGCCTTATACCTTACACCTTATACCTTACGCCTTACACCTTATACCTTTCGCCTTATACCCAAACCATGAAGATCAACGAACATATCATACTGGAAGACGAGTACCTGGTGGCGGTGAACAAGCCTTCGGGCCTGCTGACCATACCGGACAGGGCAGGCAAGGAGGTATCATTGAAGCAATTGTTGCAGCAGAAGTATGGCGAGATATTTACAGTGCACAGGCTGGACAGGGATACCAGTGGCATTGTAGTGTTTGCCCGTACCGCGGAAATGCACAAGCATCTTTCACTGCAGTTTGAGCAAAGGGAAACAAAGAAGATCTATGAAGGGCTGGTGCTTGGCGCCCCGTCACAGGCTTCAGGGGTGATCAATGAGCCCATTGCGGAGCATCCTGTAAAAAAAGGGATGATGACCGTTTACCGGAAGGGAAAGGAAAGCATTACGGAATTCGAGGTAAAGCAGAACTTCCGGCTTTACTCATGGATGGAATTCAGGATCCTTACCGGCCGTACTCACCAGATACGCGTACACATGAAGCATTTGGGCCATCCCATTGCCTGCGATCCTCTCTATGGTGATGGCAAGCCTGTATTCATCTCCTCTATAAAACACAACTATAAACTTTCCAAGCTGGCCGAAGAAGAAAGGCCGCTGCTCAGCCGTCTTGCCCTCCACTCCTCACGCCTTGAGTTTGCAGGACTGAGCGGTACGTACGAGC
>DASWNB010000246.1:0-7001 GCA_036399455.1 Flavisolibacter sp.
TGCTGCCCTTTATCGGTTTCCTGGTGAATGGGCTGGGAAGGAAATACATGCCCAAAGGGATGACAGGGCTTATTGGCTGCGGAACCGTGCTGGCCTCCTTTGCCATATCGCTGATGATCTTCCTGAAAAAAGATTACTCCACACCCGTTTATCACTATTTCGATTTTATCCGCGCAGCGGGGATCAATGTCTCCTTTGCGTTCCAGGTAGACCAGCTCACCACGCTGTTCCTGCTGATCATAACAGGCGTGGGCTTTCTCATACACCTTTATTCCACGGCTTATATGCACGACGAGAAGAGGGAGCATTTTGCACGCTACTTCGCCTACCTCAACCTCTTCGTGTTTTCGATGCTGCTGCTGGTGATGGGCGCCAATTACGTCATCATGTTCATCGGCTGGGAAGGCGTGGGGCTTTGCTCTTACCTGCTCATCGGCTACTGGTTCAAGAACATCGATTATACAAAAGCGGCCAAGAAGGCCTTCGTCATGAACCGCATCGGCGACCTGGGCTTCCTGCTGGCCGTATTCTGGCTCTTCCAGCAATTCGGTACGGTTTCCTACCAGGATCTGTTCAACGGTACCGACGGCAAGATCGCTTCGCTTTCTGCGCAGAATACTACGCCCATTATCGGGATCACCCTGCTCCTGTTCCTGGGAGCTACGGGTAAAAGCGCACAGATACCCCTGTACACCTGGCTGCCCGACGCCATGGCCGGTCCTACCCCGGTATCGGCGCTCATCCATGCCGCTACAATGGTGACCGCGGGTATTTACATGATTGCCCGCAGCAACGTGCTGTATTCACTGGCTCCCTTCACCCTCAGCATCATTGCCATTATCGGCGCAGCTACGGCCCTGCTGGCGGCTACCATCGCACTGAGGCAGAACGATATTAAAAAGGTGCTGGCTTATTCTACGGTTAGCCAGCTCGGCTATATGTTCCTGGCCCTGGGCACAGGCGCCTGGGTGGCAGCCATCTTCCACGTAATGACTCACGCCTTCTTTAAGGCTCTTCTCTTCCTGGGCTCCGGCTCGGTTATCCATTCCGTCAGCGGGCAGCAGGACATACGCTTTATGGGTGGTTTGAGAAGATATATGAAGATCACTTACTGGACCTTCCTCATCGGTTGCCTTGCCATTGCCGGTATCTTCCCCTTCTCGGGATTCTTTTCAAAGGACGCCATACTGCTGAATGTTTTCGAGCATGACAAATTCCTGTACGCGGTGGGCCTGCTCACTGCGGGATTGACCGCCTTCTATATGTTCCGGCTGCTGTTCATTACGTTTAACGGCAGCTTCAGGGGAACGGAAGAGCAAAGGCACCACTTGCACGAAAGCCCTGCGGCAATGACCATTCCGCTGGTCATCCTGGCCATCCTGTCCTTTGCAGGCGGCTTTGTAGGCATACCCGAGCTGTTCCTGCACGGTGGCGAAAGGCTCTCGGAATTCCTGGCGCCCGTTGTACCTACGGCGCAGCATCATGTGACGCATTCCACCGAGTGGCTGCTGATAGCTCTTACCACCGTGGTGGCATTGATAGCCATCGGCATTGCCTGGATGCGGTACAGGACTTACCGTGAAGAGCAGCCTTCGGCTATGGGCAGGGTGCTGGAGAACAAATGGTACGTGGATGAATTATACAACAGCATCATTGTAAGGCCGGTGAACAGCCTGGGAAGATTTGCCGGCAAATACCTGGAGAAGAGCGGCATCGATGCTCTGGTGAACGGTGTGGGCAGGCTAGTGAATTATGGGGGCCGCCAGATGCGCTGGCTGCAAAGCGGCCAGGTAGGCAGCTATGTGCTGCTGATGGTCATCAGCATGCTGCTGTTCTTTGTATTGCAGTTTTTCTTGAGACGATAAACGTTAAGAGATAACCGATAAACGAATCGGTAATCGGTGGTCGGTTATCGCTTATCGTTCATCGGTCATCGGTCAACCAACAAATATGATTGTTCTATTATTGTTCCTTATTCCTCTCATCGGTGGCCTCGTGGCTTTTTTCCTGAAGGAAGACAGGCTGGTGCGTGGCTGGTCACTGCTGGTATCGCTGGCGGCGCTGGCGGTTGCCATTGCGGGCAGTACGGGTAATGAAGCTTCCCCCGGTCTTCAGTTTTCTGCAAGCTGGATGGGTAGCCTGGGCAGCTCGTTCTCGCTCCGGCTCGATGGCATGTCGCGGATGCTTTGCCTGCTTACCGGCGTTGCCAACCCGCTTATTCTTATTGCTACCTGGAAGACTGCTTACCGGAAGCCCAACAACTTCTTTGCCCTCATGCTGCTCACGCAGGCGGGGCTGATGGGTGTGTTCACCGCCACCGATGCGCTGCTGTTCTACTTCTTCTGGGAACTGGCCCTCATACCTGTTTACTTTCTCTGCTCCGGCTGGGGTGGTGACAGAAGGATCTCCGTTACCTTCAAGTTCTTTATCTATACATTCACCGCATCGGTAATAATGCTGATAGGGCTGCTTTATCTCTACTTCCAGACACCCGACCGCTCCTTCTCGCTTGAATCTTTCTATGCGCTGAAGATGGCGAACAAAACACAGTCCTGGGTATTCTGGCTGCTCTTTGTCGCTTTCGCGGTAAAGATGCCGGTATTCCCTTTCCACACCTGGCAGCCCGATACGTACGAACAATCGCCTACCGGCGCTACAATGGTGCTGAGCGGCGTTATGGTGAAGATGGGGCTGTTTGGACTTATCCGCTGGGTATGGCCTATCGTTCCGGCAGCCGTGCATATCTGGGGAGATGTGGTGATGACGCTGGCCGTTGTAGGTGTTCTCTACGCCTCCGTAATCGCCCTCCAGCAGAACGACCTGAAGCGATTGGTAGCCTATTCTTCCATAGCCCACGTGGGACTGATGGTAATGGCGGTATTTGCGGAGAACAAGATAGGACTGCAGGGTGTGATGATGCAGATGTTCAACCACGGGATCAACATCATCGGGCTCTGGATAGTGGTGGAGCTGATTGAAAGGCAGTTCGGTACACGAAAGCTGTCGGAGCTGGGAGGGCTTGCGCAGAAAGCTCCCGCGCTGGCTACGCTGCTGGTGATCGTTGCACTGGGCAACGTGGCGCTTCCGCTGACCAATGCTTTCGTAGGCGAATTCCTCATCTTCAACGGCATCTGGAATGCGCTGTCGGACCACAAGGTGATCTTTACAGTGGCCGCCATCATAAGCATCATCCTTTCGGCGGCGTATACGCTGAACATGATACAAAAGGTGTTCTTCGGGAATACCAACAACCTGACGGAGAAGGGACATGATATAAGGCTGAATGAAAAGCTGGCGCTGGGTATTATCGTAGTGGTGATCGTAGCCTTTGGCGTTTACCCGCAGCCGCTGCTGAACCTTACGGAGAACTTTACCGATGGACTTATAGATGGTATAATCAGAAAAGCAAACGTTGCATACCTGACACATTAACTATGAACGCATTAATATTTTCGGCAGTCAGTGGTGTTCTTATGATGTTCGCCTCATTTACGCTGACCAGCAAAAGCGCGGTGCGCACCCTGGCCCATGTGCTGCTGCTGGCCATTATTGCCGCCAACATACTTGAGCTGAGAGGCATCCGTTTTTTTGATATAAATACCGAAGGAATGATGTCCTTCGACCGGTTTGCGCTGCTGTTTACCCTGGTAGCCAACATCTGCACCCTGGCCTTCTTCATGCTGTCCTCAAAGGATATGGAAAAGGTGGGCATCAACTACGGAGATTACTTCGCCCTCATCTTCTTTATCCTTGCCGGCGTGGTGCTGTCTGCTTCCTTCACATCCCTCCTTATACTGTTCCTGGGAATCGAGATCATTTCCATACCGCTGTATATCCTTACAGGCAGCGACAAGCGTAACCTGAAGAGCAACGAGGCGTCGCTGAAGTACTTCCTGATGGGTTCTTTCTCTACGGGACTGATGCTTATGGGCATTGCGCTTATATACGGCGCCAGCGGCAGCTTTGCCACCGATGTGATTGCCAGGTCTGCTTCCACCCAATCCGTGCTGATGGTAACCGGATTGCTGCTGCTGCTGTTTGCGATGTCGTTCAAGGTGTCGGCTGCTCCCTTTCATTTCTGGACGCCCGACGTATACGACGGCGCTCCTACCGTATTTACTTCTTTTATGGCTACCGTGGTGAAGGCTGCGGGCTTTATAGCCTTTATGCGCCTCTTTCAGGATGCCTTCTCCGGTATTGCTTCCGAGTGGAAGCTGACGGTAGCCATCATTACGGCGGCTACCCTGTTCATCGGGAACATTACGGCCGTATTCCAGCAAAGCGTAAAGCGCATGCTGGCCTATTCGAGCATATCGCAGGCAGGCTTTATGATGCTGGCGGTATATGCCATCAACATGGATGCAAGGGAAGGCCTTATCCTTTACGCCGCCGCTTATTCCCTGGCCACGATCGGCGTATTTGCGGTATTGATAAAGATGAAGGATTACACCTTTGACGGCTTCAATGGCTTTGCAAGGCAATACCCGCTGGTAGCCGGAGTGATGGTGATCTTCCTGCTCTCCCTTGCGGGCATCCCGCTTACTGCAGGCTTTCTTTCCAAGTTTTATATGTTAAGAGCCACTATCAGCGCCGGCAGCCTTTGGCTTGCCATCTTTGCCGTGCTGATGGCTGCCGTATCCGTTTACTATTACTTCCGCCTCATACAGGCCATGTATTTCCGTGAAGGCTCCGATGCCCCCGCACTGGAGATGTCTTCCGGCTTTAAATACACCCTGGTAGCCCTTGCGGCGATCACCATCATCCTGGGCCTCTTTCCTAACCTGCTGACGAATTGGTTGTATTTCTGAAGACCGATAACCGATAACCGATAACCGATCACCCGTATATCCGGGCTTTCACATTGTGTTGTCATTGCTTTATCCTAGCCTTATCCTAGTGTTATCCTAGTGTTATCCTTGTTCTACGTTACTTCAAGATTACCTCTTCTTTGTGCGGCTTCGTGTCCTTCGGCCTTAGCGGTTAACCGTAAAGCAAGCATCGGTCATCGGTCATCGGTCATCGGTTGTCGGTTGTCGGTTGTCGGTCATCGCTTATCCCTCCCCGGTCCTCGTTTATCCCTCATCGGTCATCCCTCAACAAACTTCTCATAGGAACCCCTATCTTTATAAGCACCCGCTTTCCTAACCATCCGCTTAATGAACGCATCGGATATTATCTCCCTGGCCTACAGAACTGTGCGAAGCAATAAACTGCGTACGGGCATTACCGTCGCCATCATTGCCATAGGCATCACGGCGCTTATAGGCATCATCACGGCTATACAGGCCATGAACCAGAAGCTGACCGAAAGCTTCTCTACCATGGGCGCCAACGGGTTCACCATCAGGTATAAGGAAAGGAACATCCGCTTTGGGAATGAGGACAAGGGACTTGAAGTGACGAAGAAGAATGCCCGCAAGGAAAAGAAATCCAACCTCGGGCGGCCCATCACCCAGGAGGAAGCCGAGCAATTCATCAGCTACTATAACTTCCCCGCTGTGGCGGGACTTTCCGCAATGGCGGGCAACAGCTACGTGGTGGCGCATGAATCGGTGAAGACCAGTCCCAATGTGTTTTTATTCGGGGGTGATGAGCATTACCTGGAGCTTAACGGGTTCACGCTCAAGGCTGGACGCAATTTCACGCACCAGGAAGTGCTGTCCGGAACGGCCTCCTGCCTGCTGGGCTATGATGTGGCGCGAAAGCTGTTCAGGAACAATCCGCAGACGGCGGTTAACCGGCTGGTGCGCATCAACAGCATTCCCTTCCGCGTAGTGGGCGTGCTGGACAGCCGGGGTTCTTCATTCGGCTTCAGCCGCGACAACATTGCGGTCATCAGCTACAAGAACACACGTAAATACTTCGGCATCAACACATTTACAATCGGCATCAAAACAAATGACCTTAACCAGGTGCAAACAGGCATGGGTGAGGCGGAGGGATTGTTCCGGTCCATCAGGAAGCTGACCACCACCGAGGAAAGCAACTTCGTGCTGGACCGCAGCGACAGCGTGGCGGAGCGGGCCATGAACAGCCTGGGCTTTCTTACCGTATCCGTTACAATCATCGGGCTTATTACACTTATTGGTGCGGCCATAGGCCTCATGAACATCATGCTGGTATCGGTCACGGAGCGTACGAAGGAAGTGGGTCTTATCAAGGCCATTGGCGGGAGAAGCTCCGTGGTGCGGCGGCAGTTCCTTGCAGAATCCATACTGATAAGTATTGCGGGAGCATTCTTTGGTATTGTGTTTGGCGTGCTGTTGGGTAATCTTTTCTCGATGGTCCTGGATACGGGTTTCGTAGTGCCGTGGAACTGGGTGATGTACGGCATCATTATTTGTACAATAGTAGGATTGCTTGCAGGTATCTATCCCGCAATGAAGGCGGGACGGTTAAATCCTATCGAAGCATTGCGTTACGAGTGAGGTCCGGGCCCGTTAAAGCAAGGGAAAAATATAGGGGATATTCCGTTGAAAAAATACTGGGGGGTATGGGAAAAAAATACAACCTTGTAAACATTTAATACTTTTTTTCAGTAGAATTGTAACCCCGAAGGTTAAACACTGATAAAATTTTAAAACTTAAAAATTACGATCATGGCAGAACAACGACCGACTGCAACCACAACATCAGTTAAGGCTACATCCGTACAACCAAAAAAAAGCAGCAATCTTATTTCCTGGCTCGCTCCCATCTTATGTATCCTGGCTGGATACCTTATCTGGAGGTTCATCCTCGGTGACGCTCATTACTTCAACGATCCCGATGAGAACGGCGGATTCTGGCCTGAGCACAAGGGACCCAAGGATGCCCTGCACAGGATCTACGAAGGTGGTATCATCGTTCCCCTGTTGATCGGTATGCTCCTGATGGTAATTGCATTCTCTATCGAGCGCTTCCTCACTATTGGCAAGGCTCTCGGTAAAGGCTCCATTGCCGACTTTATCCGCCGTGTTCAGTTTCACCTTGCCAACCGCAACGTTGATGCCGCCCTGGCT
>DASWNB010000247.1:0-2215 GCA_036399455.1 Flavisolibacter sp.
GCAGTAGGACGCGATACTGATACGCTCAATTATCTCACCGAAGAAAAGAACATACAGGAAATTCACGATGCGCTGATCATGGGCATTCGCGACTATTTCCGCAAGATGGGTTTTTCAAAAGCTACCCTCGGCGCCAGCGGCGGCATCGACAGCGCCGTAGTGCAGGCCCTTGCAGTAGAGGCATTGGGTAAAGTGAACGTGCACGTGCTGCTGATGCCCTCGCCCTATTCATCCTCTCACTCGGTGGATGATGCCGTAAAGCTCAGCCGGAACCTCGATAACCGTTATGATATTGTTCCCATCGAAGGCGTGTACGAATCCTTCCTGTCCACCCTCAAGCCTATTTTCAAGGACCTGCCTTTTTCCATTGCGGAGGAGAACATCCAAAGCCGCACGAGGGGCAACCTGCTGATGGCCGTGGCAAATAAATTCGGCTATATCCTCCTGAATACTTCCAACAAAAGCGAGCTGGCCACAGGCTACGGCACCCTCTATGGTGATATGGCCGGCGGTCTCGGTGTTCTCGGCGACCTGTACAAGATGCAGGTCTATGCCCTTGCCCGCTACATCAATAAAGATGGAGAGATCATTCCCGAAAACATTCTTACCAAAGCTCCCTCCGCCGAGCTCCGTCCCAACCAGAAGGACAGCGACAGCCTCCCGGACTATCCCATCCTCGACCGCGTGCTGTACCAGTACATCGAATTAAGCCAGGGTCCAAAGGAGATCATCGCGCAAGGCTACGAGCCCGCCCTTGTAGCCCGCATTCTCAAGCTGGTAAATACCAACGAATACAAGCGGGCCCAGTTCTGTCCCATCATCCGCGTCAGCAGCAAAGCTTTTGGAGTGGGAAGAAGGCTGCCGATAGTGGCGAAGTATTTAGCGTGAATGGTGAATTGTGAATGGGTCGTTTACAAGGGCAGATGTTTTTCGTTAGCAGGCAAGCCGGGAACCTTCGTGGTCCATGTTTGTGATTTCGGTTGGGGGAGGCTATCTTCATCCCTAAACTATATTCTTAAATGAAACGGCTTCCACTCAAATACTTTCTGTCTTTTTGCTTTCTTTTGTTTTTGTCTGCATGCCTCACCGCGCAGTCTCTTACCCCGTTCCGGGGTGCTACGGGTAAATGGGGATTCAAAGACGCTTCAGGCAGGGTGGTGGTCCAACCCAAATACGACTTTCCTGCCGGGAAATTTTCAGAAGGCATCGTCATTGTCAAAAACGCCGGCCTAAGCGGCACAGGTTTCCTGGATGCCAGCGGCCGTGAGATTGTGCCGCCTCTTTATACCACGGCCTATCCATTCACCAATGGCGTGGCCGTGGCTTGCAAGGGCGGCCGCGATATCTACGGCACCGGCGGCAAATGGGGTGTGATCGATAAGAACGGCAAAGAGGTGATCCCCTTTATCTACGACCGGATCAACGGTAATTTCGAAGGGGATAGCTATATAATCGCCGAACAGGGCGGCCAATCCGTAATGCTCGACAAAACAGGCAAGCGGGTGACATTTCCGGAGTTCGATGCGGTGCCCGGCAATTTTTACCGCACTGCTTACTCCCCTGCAAGCAAAGGTGGCAAGTGGGGCCTGATAGACAAAAAAGGAAAAGTGGTCATCCCCATTGAACACGAAGGGGTGCAATGGGAAGCGGAAGGACTGGTGCCGGTAAAGAAGAACGGCAAATGGGGGTATGTGGACCTGAAGAACCAATGGAAGATTGACCCGCAGTTCGAGTATGCACCGCGGTTTGAAAAAGGATTTGCCGTACCGAAGCTGAACGGGAAATACGGCTGCATCAACCGCCAGGGTAAGGTTACCATTCCTTTTGAATATGATTATGCCTATCCCACGCTAACAAATACGCCGCTGGTAAAACTCCAGAAGAAGGGCGAAGGCTATAGCAGCCTGATAGGTCTTGCCAACCCGCTCACCGGCAAGATCCTGGCGCCGGTGAAATACGAAAGCATTTATGACTTTTATGAGGGTGTGGCACAGGTGAAGCTGAAAAACAAATTCGGCTTTATCGATTCCACCGGCAAAGAAATTGTCCAGCCAGTGTATGATTATACTCCCATCTATTTTTCGGAAGGGCTGTCCTACGTGCAGCAGAACGGGAAATACGGGTTCGTGGACCGCAATGGAAAGCTGGTAGTGCCGCTCATTTACGATTTCGCCGCCAATTTTACGGAAGGCCTGGCTTCGGTGAAACAGAATGG
>DASWNB010000248.1:0-7315 GCA_036399455.1 Flavisolibacter sp.
CTTCCTTCCCATCCGGGGCAAGGAATATTCAAAGAAGAAGTAGTTGGCGGCTGTGATGTAAATGACGCGCCATACTTCGTTCAGCACTCTGCCGGGTAATGTTTCAGGATGGTTTGCTATGCTGTAGAAGATCCACAGCAACAGGAAAGCCGTTCCTATGCATAGGTAAAGAATAACACGTTCCCGGTTGATTAGTTTCTTCATCCTGTGGTTTGTGCGATAAATTTCGCTAAATCTGTTGCTCCTGGTTTTGCAGTCTACGGATGCTGCTTTACGGTCAACCAACGGCGGCAAACTGTCAACGAAGCATTCTGAAAGACTGCTCCTTCAATATAGTCATTGGCTTTTGTTTTATCCAGTCCTCGGAGCACAATAGGCCCGGATCCGCTGTTCATATACCATAATCCGTTGTTTGTTGACGCCGGCTACGGCGGTTAGGATAGAGTAGATATTCTTGTAAAAAATTAGCTGTATATGAAAAAAAGCATACTTATTTGGACAGTCCTGTTCCTCACGGCTGTCCGCCTGGACGCCCAGGTTGAGCCCTCCGCCGGCTCATGGAAAACATGGTTCATTTCATCGGGCAAAGCCTACCGCCTGCCGCCACCTCCATCCTACAAACAGGAAATCGCCGAAGTAATATCCATCCAGCAAGGCCTCGATTCCGCCGGTATGCAGCAGATCGTTTACTGGAATGCAGGAGCGCCCTCTTACCGCTGGCTGGATATGATGGCCAAACTGTGGATAACCGATACCGGCTACAACGGTGCTCTCTCCAACATGCTGCTGAGCGTCGCCACCTACGATGCCACGGTTGCGGCCTGGGACAGCAAGTATGCGTACAAGCGTCCACGCCCCTATGCTGCGGACAGCCGTATAAAGGCTTATGCCGTGCAGCCGGGAAGCCCGTCCTATCCCTGCGAGCATTCGGTGGCAGCGGGTGTTGCGTACGCCATCATCTCCCATTACTATCCTGCCATGAAGGATTCCGTGAACCGCCTGGCGCAACAGGCCATGAAGTCACGCATCGCCGCAGGCATGGCTTTCCCAAGTGATACCCGTGCAGGCTTTGAGCTGGGTAAGAAGATCGCCGAAGAAGAGATCAAACGCACGAAAGGCTTTACGCCGCAGATTGCATGGGATGGAAAGATGCCGGACAAGCCCGGAGTATGGAAAGGGAAAAAGCCCTTGTATCCCATTGCAGCATCAGGCAAGACCGTAGTGCTGGACAGCAGCAGCCAGTTTCGTCCCGGTCCTCCTCCGGACTGGAAAAAAGATATGGAAGAATTGAAAAACTTCAAGCAGAACTTCCGCTCCATGGGTAATGCTCTTTTCTATGCCACCCAGCCTTTCTGGGAAGACCTGCTGAACAAGAAGATATTCGAGCATAACCTTCATCTTAACCCGCCCAAGGCAGCCAGGCTGTATGCCATTGCCGCCGTGGCCATGTACGATGGATTCCTGTCGTGCTGGGACGCCAAGTACGCCTACTGGGGCATCCGCCCCGACCAGTACGATACCACTTATCGCCCGCTGGTGCCTTCTCCTCCGTTTCCGGGTTATCCTTCCGGGCATGCGGCTATCAGTGGCGTGTTGAGCGAAGTGTACGCGTACTTCTTCCCTGCGGACAAAGCGTTTTTCCAGAAGAAGGCTAAAGACGCCGCGGAGTCGCGGTTCCAGGCAGGCATTCATTTCCGCACCGATAATGAAGTAGGGCTGGAGCTGGGCAGAAAGGTGGCTGATGCCATCATCCGCAGGGTGAAGGCCGATTTCACGGTAGAGGAGCTGACGCTGGCAACGCAGGGCAACGCGGCTGCCAGGCGCAATGCTCCGTAAGAGGTTCGTCTCCTAATGTGTGTTTTTATAAGCGTAAACAGCGGCACGGGGTCTTCAGGCCCTGTGCTTTTTTTTGATGACCGGGGACCGATGACCGGGGACCGATGACCGATGACCGATGACCGATAACTGATAACCTGTTCGCGGTGAAGCTCCGGAGGAAGGGGAAGGGATCAGGAATTGGAATTGGGAATTAGGAGTTTGCCATTGCGCCGAAGCTCAGCACCTAAAGCCCGGTCATCGGTGGTCGGTCATCGGTTGTCGGTTATCGGTCATCCGCTTTCTGCCTCAGCCATCTCCTGTTTGGCTGGAATGGCGTACTTTCATCTGTCAGAAACCCTTAACGAGTCGAGCTTGGAAACTGTAATAAAAGGAACCTACCCTTTTTTGAATGGGGGTGGCGAAGCAGGGGCTTTAATTCGCAACTTTGACTGGACAACCACATCTCTCGGAGATCCCGGCGCCTGGCCCGCACCCCTGCGCCAGGCCGTTAGATTCATGCTGGACACCACCATTCCCATGTACATAGCCTGGGGCGAAGACTTCACCATGATCTATAACGATGCCTACATTCCTTCGCTGGGCAAGACACGGCATCCTTATGCCCTTGGTGCTTCCGTTAAGGACCCTGCCCTGCAGATCTGGCATTTTGCAGAACCCCTGTACGCTGCTGTGATAAGAGGCGAAACGGTAGGGAAAAAAGATTTCAAGGTCGTTCTGGACAAGGAAGGCTTTCCCGAGGAATGCTATTTCGACTTCTCCTATAATCCCATCTACCTCGATGACGGCTCCGTAGGCGGTGTGCAGGCCATACTGATTGAAACTACGGATAGGGTAAAGGCCATACAAAAGCTGGAAGCGTCTACCCGCCAGTTCCGTGACATGGTGATGCAGGCTCCCGTGGCCATGGCCGTAATCCGCGGAAGTGATTTCGTGGTGGAGATAGCCAACAGCGCCTACCTGGCCATGCTGGGCAGGACCGCCGGCGAACTGGTCGGCAGGCCTTTCTTTGACGTGCTCCCCGAAGGCAGGGAACAGTTGGAGCCGCAAATGAAAAAGGTGATGGAAACAGGGAGGCCGCTTGTAAAGGATGAATTCGAATTTACCTTCAACCGGCACGGCCGCAGGCAAACCTCTTATTTCAACTCCAGTTGGGAACCCCTCCGCGAAAGCGATGGCAGCATCAGCGGCTTTATGATCGTGGCGCATGAAATAACCGAGCAGGTGCTGGCCCGTAAAGAAGCGGAGAAAAGCGAAGCACGCTTCCGTTCTCTCATTGCCGCCGCTCCCGTTGCAATGGGTTTATTCGTGGGCAGGGACCTGGTAATTGAAATGCCCAACCAGGCCTTTATCGACATAGTAGGCAAGGGCCCCGGCATAGTGGGCAAGCCGCTGCGGGAAGCCATGCCCGAGCTGATCACCGAAAACCAGCCTTACCTCCAGATACTCGATGATGTTTATACCTCGGGCAAGACCTACCAGACCTTCGGAACACAGGTGAGCATTGTGCAGAACGGAGTGCTGAGACACGGCTTTTACGACTTCAGCTACACGCCCCTGTTTGACAGGGACGGAAACGTATACGCCATACTTGACATTGCCGTGGATGTGACCGAGCAGGTGCTGGGCCGCAAGCGGATAGAAGAAAGCGAGCAAAGGGTACGCTCCCTGGTGGAAAGCGCGCCTTTCCCCATAGGTGTGTACAGGGGAAGGGAGATGAGGATAGAACTGGCCAACCAGGCCTTGCTCGATGCCTGGGGCAGGGGCAGCGACGTGATAGGCAAGCTGTATTCCGAAGTGCTTCCGGAGCTGGACGAGCAGGAGATATACGGGCAGTTGGATGGAGTGTTCACCACCGGCATTCCCTATCACGCCAAGAACCGCCGCGTGGATCTTATGGTGAATGGAAGGCTCCAGCCCTTTTATTTCAACTACAGCTTTACCCCGCTCTTCGATGCATCGGGAAAGGTGTATGGGGTGATGAATACGGCCGCCGATGTTACCGACCTCAATCTTGCCAAGCTGAAGGTGGAAGAGAACGAAAGAAACCTGCGCAATACCATCCTGCAGGCGCCTGTGGCCATGTGCATCCTGAAGGGCGATGAATTTATGGTGGAGATAGCCAATGAACGGATGCTGGAGCTCTGGGGCAAAACGGCCGGCGATATGCTTCAAAAGCCGCTCTTTACCGGCCTTCCCGAGGCCCTGAACCAGGGATTTGAAGAGCTGCTGTACCGTGTTTCCACTACCGGCGAAGCCTACATAGCGCATGACCAGCCTGTTTCGCTTCCCAGGGACGGAAAGCTGGAAACCATATATGCCAACTTTGTGTACGCGGCTTTCCGCGAGGCCGAGGGTACTATCTCCGGCATCATGGTCGTTGCGGTGGAGGTCACCGAGCAGGTGATCGCCAGGCACAAGATAGAAGAGGTGGTGGCGCAGCGCACTAAAGAACTGGCCCACGCCAACGAAGCGCTGGTGATGACCAACCAGGAGCTGTCGCGCTCAAATGCCAACCTGGAGGAATTTGCCTATGCCGCCTCGCACGACATGAAAGAGCCCATACGCAAGATCCATTTCTTCTCCGACCGCATAAAGGCCAGCCTGGCCACCAGGTTCAGCGATGAAGAGCTGGGATACTTCAACCGCATGGAAGCCGCCGCAAAAAGGATGGGTTCTCTCATCGACGACCTGCTTTCCTACTCGCAGGTAAGCGTCCGCCCCCGTGTATTCGAAGAAGTGGACCTGAACCACGTTGTACGCCAGGTACTGAACGACCTTGAGCTGGAGACGGAAGAAAAAAAGGCGGAAGTGCAATTCAGAAGCCTGCCCGTGATCCTCGGCCACCCGCGCCAGATTCAGCAGGCCTTCCAAAACCTTATCAGCAATGCCCTCAAGTTCCACAAGCCCGGTCAAAGCCCGGTCATACATATTACCTGCCAGATGGTACATGGCCGCGACACCTCGCTCAAGCTTTCCTCTGAAGAGCAGCAGCAACAATATTACCTGATAGAAGTCTCCGACAACGGCATAGGCTTCGACCAGCACGACGCCGAAAGGATCTTCAACGTATTCACCCGCCTCCACGGAAACACCGAATACAGGGGCACCGGCGTAGGCCTCTCCATCGTCCGCAAAGTGGCCGAGAACCACAAGGGCTTCGTCTCTGCCAGGAGCTCCCCCGGCGAAGGAGCGACGTTTCAGATTTATTTACCGGTGAGAGGATAGCTGATGGCGGATAGCTGTTGGCTGATGGCTTGTTCACGTACGGTCAATTGAACATCCGTTACTTTGGAGATGATTGAAGGTTTCACGTCAGAATGTGAAGAAACAGAACTTATATATTCTCTTGTTTTCCGGGTGCGGGTTAGTAATCTAATTTTAAAGGGAAATGTGGGGTACAGGATAGGCTATCAGCCAACAGCTATCGGCCATCAGCCCTCAAGGGGGTGTATTTCCGGCCAAACAAGGGGTTGATTGCGACAAACAGGTAGGTTAACTTTACAAAATGAAACATATCTCCATACTCGTTCCGGCAGGCGCTATACTGGGCAGCGTAGAAGGCCCCCGCCAGGTACTCACCGAAGTGAATAAGTTCCTGCAAAGCATAGACAGGCAGCCGATGTTCAAGGTGCAGCTCGTTGGCCTGACCCGCGAAACCGCCGTCTGCGGCGGCAGGTATTCCGTCTATTCCGATGTGTTGGTAAAAGATGTAGAGAAGACCGATCTCATCATCATCCCGGCTATAGACGGCGATATGGCAAAGCTGATCGAGCAGAATGAGGCCTTCATTCCCTGGATGCTGAAGCAGTACAAGGGCGGGGCAGAAATAGCCAGCCTGTGCGTGGGCGCTTTCCTGCTGGCCTCTACGGGACTGGTCAACGGCAGGCAGTGCGCTACTCACTGGATGGCCGCCAACGATTTCAGGAAAATGTTCCCCGAAGTGGAACTGGTGGAGGAAAAGATCATTACGGATGAGAACGGCATCTACTCCAGCGGCGGTGCGTTCTCTTACCTCAATCTTATTTTATATCTGGTAGAAAAATATGCGGGCAGGGACGTGGCCATATTCATGTCGAAGGCTTTCCAGATCGATATAGAGCGCCGCAGCCAGTCGCCCTTTATAAAGTTCAACGGGCAGAAGGGCCACGAGGATGAAGCCGTAAAAAAGGCGCAGGAGTTTATTGAAAAGAACGTGGGTGAAAAGATGACGGTGGATCAGTTGGCCTCCATGCTGGCGCTGAGCCGCAGGAACCTGGAGCGTCGTTTCAAGAAAGCAACGTGCAACACGGTGGTGGAATACATCCAGCGCGTAAAAATAGAAGCAGCCAAGATGAGCCTGGAATCTTCCCGCGAGAATGTAAACGAAGTAATGTACAATGTAGGCTACACAGACCCCAAGGCTTTCCGCATCACCTTCAAGCGCATCACCGGCCTCTCGCCGGTTCAGTACAGGAGCAAGTATAATAGAGAGATACCGGTGTAGGGAGGCTGCAAGCTTTATGCACGTACGGTCAATTGAACATCCGTTACTTGGGATGCGGATTTTAGGTTAACCGCCAAGGCGCCAGGACGCGAGGAAAGGTACAAATGCAGAAGGTACAAGGTGTAGGGGCTTTCTACTCGCAACTCGCAGCTTCTTCGGCCGCCGAAGCTTTGGCGTAGGTGGCATTACCCGCAGCCTTCTTTCTCCTCGCGTCTTGGCGTCCTGGCGGTTAATATCTATTATCTTTTTAATATATCAATGCTCATAGGCTGTACGAAAACAGGCCATCAGCCAACAGCCATCAGCCATCAGCTTCCTTAAAGGCTTGCAGCCTGAAGCCAGCAGCTTGCAGCCCTTCTTCCCCCAACTCCTTCTCTCCCCCCAAACTTCATACTGAAGTAACATTCACTTAATCAACAGTTTACACTGCATTTCTAAATTGGTACAGTTTTTTGGTTAACTACAATATGAAAGGCTTTGTGATTTGTTTGATGTTGATGTTGATCAGTATATCCGTAACGACACAGAAGGCTGCGCCCTTTTTTAATCCGGAAAATAAATTGGTCATCATAACCCTGGATGGATTCAGGTGGCAGGAAGTTTTTGGCGGCGCCGACTCGGCACTGATCAGCAACTCGGATGTTACACTGGACACGTCCACCAACAAAGCCCTGTACTGGTCCTCCAGCTTCGAAGAGCGCAGGAAAAAGCTGATGCCCTTCCTCTGGAACGTAGTGGCAAGCCGCGGGCAGATCTTCGGCAACAGGAACTATAATAATAATGTAAACGTTTCCAATCCTTACGCACTTTCTTATCCCGGCTACAGCGAGCTGCTTACCGGCAGTGTAGACTTCAGCATCACGGGAAACCATCGCAAGAAAAATCAAAACCGCAACGTACTCGAAGTGCTGAACAGCAACAAGTCTTATTCGGGCAAAGTGGCGGCCTTCACTTCGTGGGATATGTTCCCCTATATCCTCAACGAGGAAAGAA
>DASWNB010000249.1:0-3261 GCA_036399455.1 Flavisolibacter sp.
TCTTACCCAGTAAACGACCCATTCACGATTGACGATTCACGATTCACGTCTCCCACCCTCACGTCCTTGTCCATTCCCCCGGTATCAGGTCCTCCGTATCTTTCGGTCCTTTATTGAACCAATGGCGCGGGGCGATGACGATTTTTTCGGGGTTGGCGTTCAGCCAGGCGGCCCACCAACTGAAGCTGCTGTTGGCAATGATGTTGTGGCGGCAGCGGCTCATGAGGTAAAGGTCTTCGAAGTGGGTAGAGGAAAGCTCGCCGGAAACGATGGTGGCCTTGGGCAGCTTCAGGTTTTCCTTTACCCAAGCGCCGTCGTCGGAGAAGATGTAAAAATGCGGGTGGGCTACCTTGCTGCTTACCTGCTCAACGGCTTCACGGTAGTAATCGAGCGGCACGATGCCGTGGTAATCCAGCGAAACATCGTTCCTGTAATCGCCCCGCCTGATGTGCAGGGCCACTGATTCCTGCGCCTGCAGGCCGGCGGCCAGCGGCTCTGCGTTTGCCGTGAGTTCTTTTTTGATGGTGAAGTCTTTTTGCACCTGCTCCCTTTCGGCCTCGAAGTATTTTTCGCTTTGAAAATAACCCTGGAGGTAAACAGGATCGGTGAGGCGGAAGAAGGAAGGATGGAAACGGAACCAGGGCTGCTTGTAAAACTTCCGACGGGGATAGGGCGTAAGATAGGACATCACCCTGCCCGCTGTTCCTTTTGCTTTAAGTGCGTCGATTTCAGCAGGGGTGGCAATGGAAGCTTTTATGTTCAGGCAGAAGAGGTCGAAATTGCGCAGTTGGTCTTCCCGGTAGGCTGTCGTATCGAGCTTCAGCTCCGCGCCGTTCTTAAGCGCCAGGCAACGTGCTGCCGCGTACTGGAACATCTGGTTGCCCAGGCCGCCGGTGAGTCTGATGATGATCATGATTTACGTGCAAAAACGTGAATGCCGAAGCAAAGCAATTCGGAAGAGCCTTTGTCACGCCTGCTCAGGCCCTGGAGTATGAAAAGATTCAGGTGGATGATAGCCTTCTGGAAAATGTTCAGCCGGGATCCGGAGTATTTAGATGCTATGGATTTAACGCGCCGGTTCTCCTGTGCCAGGTATTCGAAAAAATTCCCGTTCAGTTGCAGGTCTTCTATTTGGAACCCGTTTGCAGGAAGGTGGTGTTCGTAAAAAAAACGGCTCAGGCCTGAAGCAAAATGGTAGGGGGCGAAATGCGTCAGGCTGGCGAAGGGGGCGGTGATGAGCAGGTATCCGCCCGGCTTTACAAGCCTTGAAAATTCCCTGATGGCGGCTGCCGGGTCGGGAATGTGCTCCAGCACTTCGGTGCACATGATGGCGTCCACCGAATGGTCGTCGAGCGGTATGGAGGTGATGTCCGAAACGATGTCGAGCTGCGTATTATCCCAGGTGCCTGTTTGCAGGCCGATGTTGCCCTGGCCTTCGTACTGCCCGAAGTCCTGCGCAATGTATTTGAGGTGCGGGCAGAATTTTTTGAACTGCGATTCGCCTGCGCCTGCATCGAGGAGAATAAGCCCGGCAGGGATCTTCTTCAGGCTTTGTTCGATCCAGCTAACCCGAACGGATTCGTTTGTCGTACCTACGTGTAGCATGAAATTATTTTTTGAACCAGAAACAGCCGCAGCCATACTCTTGCTGCTGCACCAATGCCGGGTCGGCATTTTCAATCAGTCCGCCGCTATCGGGGATCAAAGAAAACTCATTTAGCGTTAAAGGTGAAAAATACTCTACCACCTGTCCATAGCCGTACACCCGGTGCGCATTGAATTCTATCCTCCGCCTGCCTACCGGCGTTACAAACAGCAGCGTGCCTCCCGGCTTCAGCACCCGCTTCAACTCCTCTATGGCTTTGAGGTCGCCGGCTATGTCCAGTTCATCGCCGTAGCGGCCCAATCCTATGTGCTCCACCGTGTGCATGCAGGAAAGGCTTTCGACCGATCCATCCGGGAAAGGAAGGCTTTTAAGATCGGCGGCGCCCGAGTGCAGCCCGGAGAGGTTCAGTTGTGCGGGGCGGTAGTCGTAAAATTTTATGGGAAGAAAGGCGGATACGATGGTGCTGAAGCTGAGGATAGAGGAAATGTCCACATGTTCCGAAGGCTTTGTGCGGGCCAGCACACGGGCCGCCCACGCAGGATGGTAGGTATAGTGGTGGTCGAAAGGAGTGGTGGTGACACGGTCCCGGAGGCAGGGATAGATCTCCCCGAATTTTATAGACAGCCGGCCGTCGTTTGATCTTTTGAGCTTCCGGTATTCTCCCAGGAATTTGAAAAAATAAAGCACACGCTTGGGGAACCTGATGAGTATGTCCTTGGCAAGCTGTATGGAATAATTCTTAAGATACATTTGTGGTTATTGAGCTGTGAACGCCGGATGGATGCTACCTGCTGAATGCATAAATGTCGCCAAACTCACTGGCCAGGAATGCTCGGGACGTGACGAAATTCCTGAATTCCTCATAGGGGAGATGCTGCGGCAGTACCAGTGTCATGGACTCACCTATGGAGTAGTTGAACCGGTAAGCAGTGTTAAGGCTGTTCAGGAGCGACAGGCAATTCATTACATTCTCCTTCATTTCGGGCACCTGGTATTCGAAAGACAGGAAAGGAACCGGGGTTGCCAGGCCCCTGAGCACCTCCGTTTCAAAACCCTCCACGTCGATCTTGCAAAAAAGGGGCACCCCATATTTCTGAACCAGTTGATCGAGGCGTACGATCCGGACGAGAATCTTTTCATTCCAGTTGTTTCTCCTGAACTTGCTGTCCCTTGTTTTATCGATGAACTCTTTCGAGAAGGTGGAGATGGTCGATTCGTCAGCAATGAACATTTCCATCTGACCTTCCCGGCTGGCGAGCCCCACCTGTTCTATGGTGACCCGGTTCCCGAATTTTTCGTTGAGTATGCGGACACAACCCGGCTGGGGCTCTACCGCCACCACGCGGCATCCGATCTCCAGGAAAACCTGCACCCGGTTGCCTACGTTGGCTCCTATGTCAAAAACCAGGTCACCCTGGTTCAGGAACCGGCGGTAAAATGCCAGCCTTTTGCCCTGGTTCGCTCTTTCGTTTCTTTCGGCCCTAGCTTTATCGATGTATCGTTTATAATTCAGCAGGGGCTTGTCCAGTCCTGTTGCCTGGAGCAGCTTTCTTATGAGGTTCATCTTCCTGGAAATAAAAAAAGCCCGGTATTTAGGCCTTGGTGAGCAAAGATAGCGGTTTTGCGAAGCGGCCATTCACGATGCCGGCCGGAGT
>DASWNB010000250.1:0-2164 GCA_036399455.1 Flavisolibacter sp.
CGCCAGGGCGCAAAGACGCGAGGAAGGGTAGAAGATAGAAGGCTGAGGGTAGAGGGTTAAAGCTTTCAACCTTCAGTATTTCTTTTTGTATGAAATCACAATCGCTGAACGTATACAAGCCAACAGCTATCGGCTATCAGCCATCAGCCTCCCTCTCATGCCCGCAGCTAACTACTCGCAGCTTTTCTCTCCTTTGCGGCCTTCAGCGCTCTTTGCGTTTTCATTTTATTCCCATCCATCTTCACACATTTCTTTGCTCTGTTCTCATTATTCCTGCTGATTTCCACAGGATTTCATGTTTTTTCCACATTTTTGGGAGCTGGATTCCGCCCTTGGTTATGTTACTAACAAGGGCACAAATCAGGTATTTATTATCCTTAAAGAACCTTCTGGACACTTGCATATTTTTAAGCGTTGATCACTCAGAACTCCATACAGCAGATACTGAACCGCATAGACGTGGTGGACGTGGTGGGCGGCTTTGTAAAGCTGAAGAAACGGGGCGCCAACTACCTGGGCCTTTGTCCCTTTCATAACGAAAGAACACCTTCGTTTACGGTTTCTCCTTCCAAGGAAATCTTCAAATGCTTTGGCTGCGGCAAGAGCGGGAACAGCATTTCCTTCCTCATGGAGCATGAAAAATTCTCCTACGTGGAAGCGCTGCGCTGGCTGGCTACCAGGTACAACATAGAGATAGAGGAAACCGAAGTATCGCCCGAACAGAAGCTCCAGGCGCAGGCAGCGGAAAGCCTTTATATCATCAACCAGTTTGCGCAGAAGTTCTATGCCACACAGTTGTGGGAAACCGAAACAGGGCAGGACATCGGCCTTTCCTACCTGAAGGAGAGGGGCTTCAACGACGACATCATGCGCAAGTTTGGTTTGGGCTATGCGCCGGACCAACGGGATCTGCTCTCCCGCACGGCTCTTGCCGGGCAGTACAATCCCGAACTGCTGCAAAAGGCGGGACTGGCGGTAACACGCAACGAGCAGTTGGTGGACAACTACCGCGACCGCATCATCTTTCCCGTTCACAACAACAGCGGCAAGGTGATCGGCTTCGGCGCCCGCCTGATAAAAAAGAACGACAAGGCGCCCAAGTACATCAACACCCCCGAGAACGAATTATATGTAAAAAGCAAGATCCTTTACGGCACCTACTTCGCCCGTCATGCCATAGATAAGGCCGACGAATGCCTGCTGGTGGAAGGATATACGGATGTCATTTCGCTTCACCAGGCCGGGATAGAAAACGTGGTGGCCAGCGGCGGTACATCGCTGACACAGGACCAACTGCGGCTGATAAAAAAATATACTAAGAACCTCACCATCATTTACGATGGCGATGCGGCAGGCATCAAGGCGGCTCTGCGCGGGCTGGACATGGCCCTGGAGGAAAGCCTCAACGTAAGGCTGGTGCTGATCCCCGACAAGGAAGACCCCGACAGCTATGTTCGCAAGGTGGGAGCGCAGGAGTTCCGCAATTTCATCCAGCACAACAAAAAAGATTTCATCCTCTTCCAGCTTGAAGTCTCGCTGAAGGAAGCAGGCGCCGATGGCAGCCAGAAAGCCGAAGTGGTGAACCGCATCGCGGAAACCATTTCCCGCATCGACAAAACCGAGGATTTTACGCGCCAGCAGGATTACATCCGCCAGTGCGCACAGCTCCTGGGCATCGACGAAGCGGGCTTCACCAACCTGGTGAACAAGTTCATCCGCAACCGTATTTCGGTGCAGGAGAACAAGCTGCCATTCGATGAAGCAAAGGCGCACGAGGAGAATGCAAAAAAAGGACAGGAGAGCAATTTCGACGACAACACCTTCAACCTGCTCTACCGCGACGAACTGCAGGAGCGGGAGATTGCCCGCATACTGCTGGAATACGGCTCAAGGGAATGGAAGGATTCGCTGCGGGTTGCTGAGTACGTGCTTTCCGAAATGCCCGACGAGGACCTGATCGACAACCAGGCCGTGGCTAAAATGATCCAAACCTTCAAGCAGAACCTCGGCAGCCGCCACATACCGGACAAGAATTTCTTTATCTACCATACCGACAGCGTGCTAAGCTCCCTGGCTGTTTCGCTGCTCCAGTTCCCCTACGAGGAAAGCGTTCACTGGAAGCGGGAGCTGAGCCAGTCCACCGGTTACCAGAAAGCCCTTTTCG
>DASWNB010000251.1:0-3694 GCA_036399455.1 Flavisolibacter sp.
CTTTTTGTCAACGAAGTTGATCTCCATTATTGAAGTCCAGGCGCCGTTCTCAAATTCGCCGCCGGTAACTACTATGTCCTGCCACATCTTGGCGGAAATATCGTAGGGAGCGGTGAACATGGTGTTGCCGAAAGACCTGGAAGAGTTGATGATCTTCTGCAGGTCGATGTACATGCCGAAGGGATGGCCGCTGATCTTGGAGGCGAAGGCTACGTTGTTGTTGCCGCCTGCCAGGAACTTGTCAACCATCTCGCCGGAGTTGCCGGCAGCAAACCAGTCGTTGGAGGTTTTGTACACGATGCCCTCGGGCATCTTGCCTTCTTTTTCAATCATCTTCTGCTCGGCAATGCCGATCAGCTTGTCGAAGCTGGCCTTGTTCTTTACGGAAACGGCAACCAGCACCTTCATATCAGGCTTGGTGGAATTGTAAGAGTAAGAAGTGCCTTCAACGGTTTCCTGCTGCTGCTTGGCAGTAAGGTCGGTAACGGCAACCAGTACATCACCTTTGTAGGCGCTCATCAGCTCGTCGAGGCTGGAGTTAACTTCTCCCAGTACGGCATTAGCCATACCGTCAACACCCATAACCTTCAGCATTTCCTTCATGCCTTCGGAAGGATAGTTCCAGGCAAGGGCGCCGATTACGTTCTGGGAGGGGATGCGGTTGATGAGGTCTTTATTTACGTTCTGGGGCTTGTACTTCTTCATTACTTCGGCCATTTCCTTGCCCAGGTATTGCCTGGTAGACCAGGTGATCTTGCCATCGTCGAAGTTCAGCGTGCTGCTTACCACGTTGCCCTTCATCAGGTTCTGCATATTCATGAGGGAAAGCATCCCGCCTGCGGAAGAGTACATGTATTCGCTGTTGATCCAGACATGCACGTCGCCTTCTTCTTTCATCATGCTGGCGAAACGCTCGTCGTCAGAGATGTCGCTGCCGCCCGAGAACAGGGCCTTGGCGAATTTCTTCAGGCTGTCGGTAGAAAAGGAGGCGGATTCGTAGCTGCCACCTTCCTCGAAGTTGTATTCATTGCCGAAGGGAGCATCCGATATTACCATGAACTTGTCATCGTTCCAGGCAACGACTGTTGTTTCCTTGGAGGAAAAGAACTTGATGTCGCCGCTTTTTTCAATCTTGGCGTCGGTGTTCTCCTTGTTCATTTCCTTATTGAACTTTTCGAAGTCAGAGGCGCTGTTAAGTGAGCCTTCAAAAACAGCTATGCCGCCCTTGCCTCTCTTTTGCATAAAGAAAGCCATGTCTTCGCCATTATCAATGCCGGACTTCTTAGGGTCCTTCATCAGTTCACGGGCCAGGGAGTCGTCGGCTTCCTTGTTCATTTCCTTGAACCAGTTGGTAGCCTGGATGTCTTTCCAGCTAAGTTTGGAAGACAGGGAAGAGCTGTTGATGTGAACCGCGATAGCCGCGTCTTTGGGGATCATAAGGCCATCGGTTCCTGATTTGTTACACGAGGCCATAAATAAAGCGGCCCCTGTAACCAGGGTAGTTAGAATTGGTGCTTGTCTCATATCAGAGTTTTGTGGAGGTCAAAAGAACGAAAAATCAGCCACATTCGCCAGTAAAATCTGGCTCTGGTGGCCTTTTCTCAGGTCTTTAACGGTACAAACCCCCTCTTCCAGCTCCCGGGAGCCGATAATGGCTATAAAGGGTATTTTCTTCTTTTCAGCGTATTTAAACTGCTTATCCAGCTTGGAAACCTCATGGTAAAGCTCGGCCGCTACCCCTTTCCTTCTTACCGCTGCCGCTGCCGCATAGGCGGCCCTGCTTTCCTCTTCTCCCAGGTTAAAGAACAGTACCCTGGTGCCTTCCTCCACCGTAGCCGGGAAAAGCGCCAGCTCTTCCATAACATCATAAATGCGGTCCACGCCAAAAGAAATACCCACTCCCGGGATACCCGGCACCCCGAATAATCCTGTCAGGTCATCATACCTGCCCCCGCCGCCAATGGAGCCTATCTTCACCTCCGCCGGCGCCTTCGCCTCGAAAATGATACCCGTATAGTAGTTCAGGCCCCGGGCCAGGGTTAGGTCGATGGAAAGGTTTAAGGTAGAAGGTGGAAGGTAGAAGGCGTCTCTTGTTTCAGGTTTCTCGTTTCTGGTTGGGGCTTCCGTAGAGGTGTGGTCGCCTTCTTCCTCCCGCCTTTTGCCTTCAGCCTTTTGCCTTTCAGCCTCTATTGACGATTCACGGTTTACGATGGACGGCTTCCCTACCATTTCCAGCAAAAACTCCATCTCCCCAATCCCTTTCTTTCCTATTTCCGACCCCGCAAACAGCTTCTTCACCTGCGCCAATTTCTCTTCGTTGGTGCCGGTGATGAGGAGGTAGTTTTCGATAATGGCGATCTGGGAAGCGTCCAGTCCTCTCTGCCCCAGCTCTTCTTTAACCTTGTCGGGCCCTATCTTATCCAGCTTGTCGATGGCGATGGTGATGTCCATCATTTTATCGCTGCCGCCGCAAAGCTCCGCCAGGGCGGCAAGTATCTTGCGGGAGTTGATGCGCAGCTCGTAATTATGGATACCCAGGCGGGTAAAGGCTTCGTGGTAGATGTTTGTCAGGTCGGCCTCGTTCATGAGCGACTGGCTGCCTACTACGTCGGCATCGCACTGGTAGAACTCGCGGTAGCGTCCTTTCTGGGGACGGTCCGCACGCCATACGGGCTGTACCTGGTAGCGCTTAAAGGGAAAGGTAAGCTGTCCCTGGTTCATGGCTACGTAGCGGGCAAAGGGAATGGTAAGATCGTACTTAAGCGCCCTTTCGGTGATCTCCTTTACGTTTTTCCCTTCCAGTACCCTTTCAAAATTCTCGCGTGCAGATGCCTGCTTCTCGGGGCGGTCAAGGCCGTTATTCAGGATCTTGAAGATCAGCTTATCGCCTTCCTCGCCGTACTTGCCCATGAGGGTTTCCAGGTTTTCCATGGCCGGTGTTTCCAGCGGCTGGAACCCGTACAGCTCGAATACACCGCGGATGGTATTGAGGATATATTGCCTTTTCCGCACCACTTCAGGACCGAAATCCCTTGTACCCTGCGGAACGGAAGGCTTAGTGTGTTTATTGGGAGATGGAGTGCTTGACATAATTATAAGTTCACGGCCGTTGGCCTTTCAGGGCCGCAAGATACAAAGGGTATGGGCTTGGGCTTATAAAGAACCGGCATCAACGAAGAATTTCGCTGTTGAGGCCATCCAGTGCGGTTTATCCTGATAAGAAAAAAGAAAAATATAATAAGTTGATTCTCAATGTTCATTTTCTCCCGTTCTCAAAGTTTTTTTATTTTATATCCATACTGGCTAGTTGTATTTTTTGTTGTTAGCCGATTGCCGTATTTAAAGAGCTTCAGGACTTCTACTATGGACTATTTACCCAGCTCTCAATTTTTCCATTGGACGAAAAATGACTTCGTTAACTCCCCTGGCAGAAAACTTATACCTCCCACTCAAATTCAGACAAGGCATGACCAATTTCTAGAAAGTGCAGATGCAAAACTGCTTCTTTTTTGTTTGAATCAACGGGGTGTTCAAAAACCTAGGATAGTTACAGATGAAACACCATTCAGCAACGATGGTAAACTACATAAGAAAGTACCTGTGCTTTGTACCATAGCGGGCTTAAAATCAATAAGTGTACTGTAACTACACCCTTCAGGGTCTGCTTTTTTAATACATAATGTATATCTCACCG
>DASWNB010000252.1:0-7063 GCA_036399455.1 Flavisolibacter sp.
CCTCGGTGGTAGGAGGGCCGGAAACAGCATAGTCGCCGTCACGCCCCTGGTAGGTAAGGCGCATGGTGATGGCAGCCTGCAGGTCGGCCAAATTCACTGCCAGGGTCACGTCCTGGGTATGATCCAGGTTCTGGAATTTACAGTAATTAGCGGGCACTTTAAGGTCTCCCTTTGGCACGAAAGTGAACACAACCTTGGCGACACTGGCCCCGGCCAAATTATCCAGCGTAGCGCAGGTGGGAAGCGGATTGGTGGATTTCCCGTATGCACGCAGCGATGCGGGTATAACAGCAACTGTCGGTTTCACCAGCGACAGGAACGCAGGGGCCGAGCTTTCGGAACTTCCATGGTGGCTCACCTTGAAGGCGCAGAAGTGGAAGTTCGTGCCTGCCTTAGCTACCAGGTACTGTCCTACGGGCACTTCGCCGTTGGCATAACCGCTGTGGTCCTGCCCGCCCAGGTCGCCGCCGGTAAAATAGCGGAAGCCGCCATAGCTCAAAAGAAAGGCAAAGGAGAGGTCGTTCTCGCTCTTGGGCTTGTAGGCGCTGCCGTTCCAGGGGATGAAAAATTGGGGGTCCTTGTTGGTGGCGCTGAGCGCCGACCCGAAAGCCGCCAGGCAAAGCATCCGGGCATTTATGAAGCGGTTCTGGAACATATCCTGCCCCGCGAGTATGGGGTAGTAACCATCCTCCAAATTTTCATTTATAAACTTGTGGTACCTGCTGGCGCTGGCGCTCATCTTGTCGGTCACCAGCTCATCGTAGCACTCGTCCACATCATCCAGGGTCCAGCTCATGTTCGTGACGTTCAAAGCCAGGCGGTCAAACACGTACGATATCTCGTAGTCATTATCCAGCAGTTCCGTCAGCGCTTTTATCATATTGCCGTAATGGTCGATGTGCACATGCGAAAGGAGCACATAATCGATCTTCTTCCTGTTCAGCCCCAAAGCCCCGAGACGGCTGTCGATGAATTTATATATCTCCGATGCTGCGGCAGATTTGTTGCGCTGTGCATCGATCAGGATAACGGCCGTATCCAGCACCGGGTTGGTGTGTGTGCTCAAAGGCGAATAGTCGATCACTTCTATAAGGGCGCAGTCGCCGTCGCCCAGGCCCAGTTGGTGTATCTTGATGCCCTGCGCCTGCGCCGTTCCGGAGCAGAAAAAGGTGAGCAGGGCCAGCACTACCGCAAGCATCTTTCCGGTGCGGGGATGCTGTTTATGAATGTTGAAGTTTTTCATTTTTTAAGGTCTTGAGTTAAGCGTTTTTGTTGTTAGCCGTTGTTGAGGGCAGATACGGGAATGAGCTTGTCGGGCACCTGCTGCCCCGCCGCAGTGTTCTGCACATAGGCGGCATACCAGGCAAGGCTGCCGGAGCGGGTCTGGTTCTGCGGGTTGCCGAAGATGTAGCACGATATGTTGGCGTCGGGCGGCAGCTTTACTATGCCCAGGAACTTCAGCGCCATGTTGCCCATCGTAAGCATGTAAGCACTGGTGGCGCCACTTGTTCCCGGCTGTACCGGTACGTAGTCCATCTTCAGTGTTTCTATCGCCAGCTTCATTACGCCCTGTATGCTCATCAGCTTGCCCACACCTGCCGTTCCGGGCAGTTGCAGTCCCAGCAGCGCCTTGAAGCTCGTGCCCTTGCTGCCGGGGCTCCAGGCCATCAGCATGCTCGATGAAAATCCAAGGTCGGACACCAGGTTGCCCGGGGTGCCCATGTCTATATTGTACACGATGCCGTACCAGTCCTTGTCCAGTGCGCCGGGGAAGGCAACTCCCACCGTCAGGTAGCCTGCCGTGGATGGCGTGTTCTTGTCCGTTCCGGAGATAAGCCTTTTCAGTTGCAGCGGGAACGACTGGTAAAGGCTGTTCCCCCGCGGCATGCTTTGCTGCGGGTCGAAGGCTATCTGCAAAGGATCGAAGGAGAACTTGCGTGCCGAAGGAGTGGTCACGTCAAAATCCAGGTCCAGGTACATATTGGAGAAGTACAGTCCGTTACTGCCTCCCCCGAAGGAGAACATGTCCATCCCGTTGGCCAGCGTGCTGAAATGGAGATAGCCCCAGAAGGAGAAGCGTGCATGCACTGCGGTAGACGCATCGCCCGCCTGGTTTTCCAGGGTGTTGAACTGCACCTTTACCACTTCCACGTTGGCAAGCACGTTGCCGCCGGTGGCAAACATGCTGTCGCCTGTTTCATCAAACACGTAGCAGGCATTGCCGTTATGGTTCTGGTAAGATCCGTTCAGCACGATGCTGTTGTTGCTATAGCTGTTGTTCAGCGTTACGCTGTCGCCAAAGAATTTGTTGGTGGTCACCTGCACCTTGCTGGAAAAATCCTGCACGGCGGAGTTCTGGAAGAGCACGTCCAGCAGCAATACCTTGAAGTCGAAATCTCCTGCCGCCGGGGGCACGGGCTGGTTGGGGTCCTTGCTGGTCTGCTGCTGCGTACGGTAAACAGAATCCTGGTAGTCGATCAGCCCGAAGAGCGAGCTTTGCTTCGCCATTTGGAGCACGCCGTCCTTATCCGGCGTCACGTGGTTTACCTGTATGCCGAAATGGTGTCCGTAAAACTGCGAAAGGTCGATGCCGGCCAGGAGCCCCTGCATTTGCTGCGGGAAGCTTACCAGGCTGATATCGGTGCGAAGCACCAGTATGCCGCTCCAGCTATCGAGGTTTACAATGTTGCAGAAGTTCTGGTAATAAGAGTTTCCGTTCGCCACCATCTGCTCCGCGTTCTGTATGTATTGCACCAGCCACTGCGACACCACGTCCACCTCGTCGGGCTTATTGAAATCCGTTGGCTGCGTCCACCGCCCCGTATCGGACACAAGGTCCTTCAGCTTCCCGGGGCAGAACTTGAAGATCATTACATTGGTGTAGTTGCCGAAGGTGTTGTTCTTGCCTACGTTCAGCATAAAGGGCCAGCCCGCAATGGACATTTCGTTTTCAAACACGGGTTGCCCTGCTGCGGGGTGTGCTGAAGAAGGAACGCCGATATGATCGTTCGTTGTGGCTACCAGCAGCAGGTGATTGCTTTGCAGCGCCTCGCGGAGCTGGGGATCGATGTTGGAAAGAGTAAGAGCGTAATCGGTCACATGTCCTGCATCATCCCTTACCTGGTTCATGGCCAGCGTAACCTTAGTGTAATTGCCCGATGCGCTGTCCACCTCCGCCAGCAGCCCCTGCGGCGTGGTAGAAGATATGGGGACTGTCCCGGGCCCGTTCAGCGGCGCCGGTGTCAGTGCCATGTTGGAAGACAGTTCGCCCTTGCGCACGGGAACAAGTATCTGTCCTTCGTAGTCTCTTATATCGTCCGCCGTAAACAGGTCGGCGGCGTTGCCCGGCACCGTGTTCAGGTAGGGCGCCATGGGGAAGTAATGAACGGTGTTGGCAGAGAAGGACTTCGCCGGTGGCTCAAAGAAGCCCAGGAAACCGGGCGCCTTCAGGCTCACTCCATAGCCGGGAGCAAACAGCGCGGCCGATGGCGGCTGCGCAAAATAGGTAGTGTTAGTGCCCCCGGCCGAAGGCAGCACGCATACCCAGGCGGAGGGATAGTCTTTTTGCAGAAGGCTGGTGAGGTCCTTTATATCGGGAACCGCAGCAGTCTGCCCACGCACGAAGGTTTTTGCATAGGCCGCGTTACCGGCCTGAAAAGACATGAAGTCGCCGCTATAGCCGGATGAAGCAGGTGTAAACTGTATTACTTCGGTACCCGAAAGTCCGCACATCACCTTTGGCTGCTTTGTATTATCTCCCGCAGGGAGGCTCATGTAAAAATTGCCGTGCGGCGCCAGGTAGTAGCTGTCGGACTGCGTCTGCTTTGTGCCCGATGTCACCATGGTCTTGTCGCTTTGCATTACCAGTTTGGCGGTGCTGCCGTCGGGAGCAAGCTGTATGTTGTGGCCGTAGTCGGTTACGTAACTGGAGTTCAGCACCACCTGTGTTCCGTCGGAGAATTTTGGCTGGAACTGGAAGTAGGTGCGGTTGACATCCTGAGGTGCAAACGGGTCGAGGCTGGCGTTGAAAGGCAGGAACTGCTGCTTTGTATTGACGGGATAGCCCAGCACGGGATAGTATTGTGCACGCAGGTAATTATCAGGGGCAGGGCCGGGATAGAAATACTTCATCCCCACCTGCAGTATGTTGAAGTCGTTCTCGCTGGCAGGCGAGAGCATCATGGTAAAGGGAAAGCTGAAAAGAAATGCATTGGAGCCTTCTACGGCAAAGCTCACCTTAGGGTTCACACCCATGATATAGCTGGGCATGAGTGCGGGAGGCCGGGGATTCACCAGCAACCCCATGCACTTCGAGGGGTTGCCCTGGAAGGGCTGGCAGCCCACCGGGCTGGTAAGCGTAAACGAGTTGTTGCCGTCGGTAGTGTCGATGCCCATGGATACGCCGGTAGCGCTGGAGGGGCTGCCGGGTATGTTAAGAGAGAGCATCCTGAAACCGATAGTCGAAGCGTTCAGCACCTGCGGCTGCTGCGAGGAGTTCATCCCGAAACTGATAAAGCTTTTGGGAGCAGTGATGCCATCCCAGGTATCAGGATTGTCGATCCATAAAAAAAAGCGGAAGCCTTTCTTCTGTGCGCCCAGGTAGGCAGAGAGCTTGCCCAGGAAAGCGGCGGGTGAGGAAGGATCCGTTTTGCTAATGATATAATGCGCATTGCTCATAGGCCATGCCCCGGCAAAACTGACCGGAACGGTGGGCTGGGCCTGGTTCATCAATACCAGTCCGAACCATGGCAGGCCGGAGGCGGTATTGCTTTTGGAACCCAGGTAGATGCCGTTTGTTCCCGTAACGGCCAATTGCGTAAAGCTGATCATGGTTGCATGGAGTTGAGGATGAGGAATGGAGGGTGGAGGGAATTGGAATTGGTTGTAAGTGGTAGCAGCGAGTCGTAAGTCGTAAGCCTAAAGCCCTACGCCTTATACCTTATACCTTACACCCTACTGCTTCATTAATCAATTTTCAAGGGCTTCCAAAATGGGGACGCACTTGAAAATTGAGCATTGAGCATTGAACATTGAATATTTCAAAACAGGTTCGTCCCAAAAAACGACCCGCCTCCAAAGTTCCCGTCTGTAGACCGTGGACCGTGGACTTCCTCCTCACATACAGCAGCCCGGCTCTTTCGTAAGCTCTCGCGGCGGACGGAAGCCGCTGTTGGGGAACGCAATACCATCCGGCGATGGTTCCCTTGAAGCGGATGGTGTCGGCCGTTTCCTTAACCACGTAAAAATCGCCTTCGAGCGTGCTGATCTGGTTGGGTGGCAATATCCTAAGGCGCAGCCAGCCATCTACTTTCAGGTTATTCACAATGATGTCTAACCGATAATTCGGAGAAACCGCGTAGAGGGTGTACATACCTCCAAGCGCACCTCCCAATGTTAAGGAACAGTCCAGCCTTCCTCCTCCTTCTGAAACCACGTAGTCTATTTGCAGTGGTCCGAAATAGCTGGTGCTGTCCACCAGCGTATCTTTTCTTGGGGAAGCGGAAGGCGTGGCTGTTCTTTTCCCGGGCTGGGCATGAAGGGAACTGCCGGCAGCGCCTGCAAGGAGCAGGAGTGCGGCCAGTAAGAATGTACGCAATTGCACATTGTTCCTGTTATTCCTCGTCATAGAGTTGCGCCCGTGAAAAACGACTACCAGGTGTCGATGCGGCCGGTGAAGTTGCCTGGACCGGAATCCTGAGTATCCCAGTTGATAGGCTGGCCCCACAGTGAATTCTTCATGGAACCGCCGGCGAACCTTGCGTTGATAAGGCCGCTGCTGCTGTCGTTACCGACCTTTGAATTCCACTTCAGGTTGGGGCTCTGGGGAGTCAGGTTGTTCTCTGTGATTACTTCGCCGTCGAGGCTGACCGTAACCAGGATGGAAGACTCGGTTTCGGAAGGAGCGGCAGTGACGTTAACGGGGCCGTAGTTCTTGCTGATTGTTTTAGTAGCCATAAATTGCTTGGATTTTGTTACAACAAAATGGGTTTATAATGATTAAGAAATCACTGGGTTACATGGCACGGGAAGGCACATGATTTTGTTGGGTTTCATAGTTTGCGAGATAGACGGGGCTTCTTTGTTCAGCAGCCGGGGGAACGCATGCACTTCATGGCTTTACCGGGTCTGCCTGTCAACACTGCCTGCAAATTTTCATTGAAGAATACGAGCAGAAATCATAAGAAGATTGTCATCAACCGAGTACAATGCTAGATATAATTTTCAACACTTCCAAAAGTCATATTTGAAATTTTCAATATTAATTTTTTGCTACCCCAAAAGGATGGTCGACATAGTAGTTTTACCTCGTAAATGATGAAGAGGGGATAGTAGATTACCGTCCACCGTTTAGGGTTAACCGAAGTTTCCTATCGGCTCTTCGAAGTAATTCGAAACGGCAAAGCCCGGTAATTATCACAGGTTTGCTGATCTTCGGTTAGGTGTAAATGAGTTTTTCGGGTGTAAGTTTTCCTTCTCAGTTTGGTTATTCTTTTAATGTGTGTTTTCCACCTATGAAGTTCATTTCAGTAAAATAGATCCGTGTATTATAAACGTTATCGTTAATTATACCATATAGACATTATCCGCAGGCCTTGCTTCGAAGTCTCCGTAGGGTAAGTTTTCCTGGTTTAACCGCCAAGACGCGAAGACGCGAGCAGACTTCACGCACTTGTCCCGCAGCAGGCAGGAAAGGCGCAAAGGAAAGGCAAGAAATGGTCGCCTGAACCGCTCTTTCCCTTCCTGTTTCTTTTAGTGTTCCCACGCCTCCGGAGTTATAAACATAAGAAGAGCGCAAAGAGAAGGCCTTAAGCGGCCTTAGGGTTTTTGGGAGCTTGCGACCCTTCTTGGCGTTCTTCGCTGGATAATAGCCACGGAGACGCCGGAACACAGAAAGAAACAGAAAGAGAAAGAGTGCGGTTCAAACGACCGTTTCTTTGCCTTTCCTTTGCGCCTCCTGCGTGAAATCTCCTCGCGTCTTCGCGCCTTGGCGGTTAACCCCAGGGAACGCTTCCACTCACGGAGGCCTCGTAGAAAGGGCCTGTGAATAATGTCTAAAGGGTAT
>DASWNB010000253.1:0-4772 GCA_036399455.1 Flavisolibacter sp.
TCATCGTACTGTTGCGGCGGCAGCAGCCCGCCGGAGAACAGCGTATATTCCACCAGGGCTTTATTGGATGAAAAAGGAAGCACATAACAAAAGGCAGTGCCCTGCCGCTGGCTGGTGCGGAAGTCCATCAGCGTAGCTTTGTCCGTATCAAAGACAGGCCGCCCGGTTTCTACCAGCCAGCCCTTGAAATGCTGCAACAGCCAGTACTCTTTTTTGCTTAGCTGCGGATGCGGCGGCGGAATGCTGTTGAATACATGTCCTGCCCGCAGCGTCTTCCCGTTGATTCGGATACCTGCTCCTTCCGCATCACCGAACACTTCCTCCACATTGCCTTGCATAAAGTGAAAATTCGGCTGCCGCCAGATGGCTTCAAAACAGTGCCTGTAGAAGTCCGCGCCGCGGATCATTTTGTAATGATAGGGGGCGATGTGCAGCTCTTTGGCAAACCCTTCATCGTGGTAGGCCAGCTTTTCCCAGCGGCGGAACACTACCGGCTCAAAAAGACCGTCCTCCTTCTCCCAGAAGCACCAGGTGCGGTCATTGGATTGCTTGGGGTCCCTGTCCGCCAGCAGCACCTGCTTATCGTTAAACCTGCCGGAATGTATCATGTGCATGGCAAGGCTCAGCCCGGCACATCCCGCTCCTGCAATGATATAGTCGTAGGAATTTATTGTCTTCGTTTTAAAATGATGAGGGCTGCGCTACGCTTGCCGGGAATTTAACCACCAGGACGCCAGGAAGATTTCACGCCGAGCCGCAAAGAAGCAAAGAAGAGAACTCCCGCTCGTCCGCCGTCTATCTGTCATCTTCTCTTGCGTCCTGGCGTCCTGGCGGTTAAACCTCAGGCAAGCGAAGCGCAGCCTTATTTCTTTTATTCTCCTTCCGCACTTTTTCCCAGTACTTCCTGTGTACCAGCAGCATGCCGAAGCTTTCGCCCTGGTGCCTGTCGAGGTGCTTGTGGTGCATTTTGTGCGCCCAGCGGATGGCCCGCACATAGGTGCTTTTGCTGCGGGTGAACCATTTAAAGCGCTGGTGGATGATCACGTCGTGCACAACGAAATATGCCAGGCCGTAAGCCATGATGCCGAAGCCAATGGCCTGCATCCACCATACTTCCCTGATGGTACCAAACAGTATCAGCAGAAAACTGGGCACGGCAAAGATGACAAAGAACCAGTCGTTCTTTTCAAAAAAGCCGGGCTCCTTCTGGTGATGGTCCCGGTGAAGCGACCACAGAAAACCGTGCATCACGTAACGGTGCGTCAGCCAGGTAACGCCTTCCATCAGCACAAAGGTCAATATGAGTACGAGAATGAAGTACAATGTGTTTCTTGTTTATAGTTTCTTGTTTCATGTTTCTGGCTGCAAGCTTCAAGCTTCTGGCTGCAAGCCATCTCGGTTGCCGGTGGTCCCTGGTCGGTTATCCTCTCTTCGGTCATCGGTTATCGGTCATCCCATATCGGTCTCTCCACCATCCCTCTACTCTCGGGAATGCCAGCCGGAACCATGTGGTAAAAAGATGCGGATGGGTGATGAGCTCTTCTTTCAGTTCGTCCATTTCCTTGTAGCAGTAGTCGGCCACTTCGTCTTCGTTGGGATGGATCTGTCCTTCGTATTCGCCTGTAAATACGTGGTCGTATTCGTGTTCAATGAGGTCGTTTTCAACAGGGGCGTGGTAAAGGAATTCGAATATCTTCCTGATGGGAGTTTTGAAACCCATTTCTTCGCCCAGCCTGCGCTGCGCCGCCTGCTCCACGGGCTCGCCGGGATAAGGATGGCTGCAGCAGGCATTGGTCCAGAGGCGTGCGCCGTGGTATTTTTTCAGGGCTCTTTGCTGCAGCAGCATGCGGCCCCTGCTGTCGAAGATGAACACGCTGAAGGCACGGTGCAGCAGGCCGCGCTGGTGCGCTTCCAACTTTTCCATGACGCCTACCGGCTCGTCGTTCTCCGTAACCAATATGATATCCTGTTGTTCCATCAGATCAGGCGAAGCTGGTTCTTTAAACCTGCCCGCAATACAATATAGGCCTTGTGATAGCCCGGTATGCGTATCCGCTTATGCAAGATATGCTGGGGCTTGGCTGTTTTTATTTTTTCAAAAAGCGAATAGTAATATTTATATGCAACATACACACCAAAACGGGCTTTCAGCGGCAGTTGGATAATACCTTCATAGGCGTCTGCAAAATCCTTCTCTATATCTTCTTCTATGCGGCACTTGTCCCCCTGGGTAAAGTTCCCGAAATCGCAGCCGGGAAAATACATGCGCGTAAGCTGGGTATAATCGGCCTTCAGATCGCGCAGGAAGTTCACCTTCTGGAAGGCGGCGCCCAATGAGCGTGCCGACGGCCTGAGATGATCGAAGAGGCGGCGGTCGCCTTCGCAGAATACAAAAAGGCACATCAGGCCCACTACTTCGGCGGAGCCGTAAATATATTCCTCGTAGCCCTGGCGGTCGTAGCGGTACTCGGTCAGGTCCGATTCCATGCTCCTGAAAAAAGCATGTATCAGCTCATGGTCGATCCTGTAGCGGTTCACCGTCTGCTGGAAGCTGTTCAGGATGGGATTAAGGCTGATACCCCGGGCAATGGAGTCGAAGGTTTCCTTTTTAAAATCCTCCAGCAGCGCAGGCTTGTTATGTTCATGAAATGTGTCTACTATCTCGTCGGCAAAGCGTACAAAGCCATAGATATTGAAGATGGGCTTCCGCAGGTCGGCATGGAGCAGCCGGATGGCGGAAGAAAAAGACGTGCTGTACCGGAGTGTAACCGTCCTGCTGCACTCATGGCTCACCTGGTGAAAAAGATCGACCGTCATATATCAGGAGTTAAACGATTTAAGAACCTGTTCCGAAACCACCTCGCCACTGATAAGGCTGGGCGGCACACCCGGACCCGGTACGGTAAACTGGCCGGTATAAAATAGATTTTTCACTTTGCGGCTCCGGCACGAGGGCCGGAACAGGGCCGTCTGGCTCAGCGTATTGGCCAAACCGTAAGCATTGCCCTTGAAGGAGTGGTAATCCTGCACAAAGTCGGTAACGGAGAATGTTTTTTTGTAGATGACGGAGCTCATTATTTCCTGCCCCGTATGCTGCTCCAGCCGCTTTATGATCCTTTCGAAATAATGCTGCCTCAGCTCCTCCGTATCGTTGCCCAGGCCCGAAGCCACGGGTATCAGCAGCACCAGGTTCTCGCAGCCCCCGGGCGCCGCATGGGGGTCGGTTTGGGAAGCAACACTTAAGTAGAATAAAGGTTCTGAAGGCCATTGCGGATCGGTATAGATCTCACGGGCATGGCGGTCAAAGGGTACGTCGAAAAAGAGGGAGTGGTGGAGAACGTTGTCCAGTTTTTTGTTCAGGCCTACGTAGTACATGAGGCAGGACGGGGCCAGCAGCTTCCTGTCCCAGTATTTTTCCGAATAGCTGCGGTACTCCGGCGGCAGCAGGCAGGCTTCTGTAAAGTGGTAATCCGCCCCGCTGATGATCACATCGGCCGCGTATTCGCCTTTATCCGTTACCAGTTTTTGCGCCGAGCCGTTGCCGATGACGATGCGGCGGGCCTCTTCGCCAAAGCGGAACACGGCTCCCTCCTCTTCTGCAAGCTGCTGCATGGCCCGCACAATGGAGAACATGCCTCCTTCGGGGTACCAGGTACCGCCTATAATGTCGGCATAGTTCATCAGGCTGTACAGGGCAGGAGTGTTGCGGGGAAGAGCACCCAGGAAAAGTATGGGAAATTCCATCAGTTGGCGCAGCCGCTGGTTTTTGAAATGCCTGGCCACGTGCGACTGTATGGAGGTGAACACGTCCAGCCGGAACACATTCTTTACAACTTTCCAGTCAAGGAACTCCGCTACGGAACGTCCCGGCTTGTACACCAGGTCCTGTATGCCGATGCGGTATTTCAGCGAAGCTTCTTTCAGGTAGCTGTCCAGCCGGGCGCCGCTGCCTTTTTCCATCTGTTCAAACAGGTCTCTCAGTAATTTATAATCGGCGGGAATATCGGTATGCCCATCGTCCCAGTAAACGCGGTAGGAAGGGTCGAGGCGGGTAAGATTGTAGTAATCGGATACTTTTTTGCCAAAGCGGGCAAAGAACCGCTCGAACACATCGGGCATCCAGTACCAACTGGGGCCCATATCGAAGGTGAAGCCATCGGCCTGCAATTGCCTGGCGCGGCCGCCTGCAGTGTCGTTCTTTTCAATAACGGTCACTTCCCAGCCTGCGCGGGCCATGAAAGCCGCGGCGGAAAGTCCCGCAAACCCGGAACCGATGATTAGCACTGATCTTTTCTTCACCTGTCGATTTGTTTTTGGAGCATTTTCTTGGCAAAGTGGATACGGCTTTTGATGGTTCCAAGGGGTTCATCGAGAACACAGGCAATTTCCTGGTACTTATATCCCTGGAGGTAGAGCAGGCAGGCAGTTTTGAAAAGTGCGGGAAGATTATGGATAGCCGTATTTATTTCCCGGAGCCTGACGCCAAGTTCTGCCGACAAGCCGGTGGAATGCCGCTGCATATGCATCAGGTCTTCGATGATAAGCTTCTTTCTTTCCTGGCGGCGGTAATCGTTGATGAAGATATTGCGCATGATGGTGAACAGCCAGGCCTTGATGTTGGTGCCCGATTTATAATGTTCACGATTGGCAAAAGCTTTATACAAAGTTTCCTGGCACAAGTCCCGCGCCTCCTCCTGGTCCCTGGTGAGCGAAATGGCAAAAGGCTTCAATCCTTCTGCGTTCGACACTACCAGGGCATTAAACTCCTGGAT
>DASWNB010000254.1:0-7090 GCA_036399455.1 Flavisolibacter sp.
TATCTCCTGTCGCCGTTCCTGTCTTCGTAGCCGTTGTTGATTTCGCGGATCCTTCTTTCCCTTTCGGTATTAAGCTGGCGGATGGTCCTTTCCTTTTCTGCGCTGGTGAGGTAAGGGTTGTTGCGGATGCTCTGGATCTTAAGATCGTAATCCCTGTTGATGCGGTCGATCTCGGCTTCCCTTGAGGTGCCGTAGGGATAATCACGCGAGCCTACACGCCTGTCTTCATAAATGTCGCGGTCGTTGTTACCGCCGCCGCCGAGGACTACTCGTTTGGCTTCTTCAATTTTGTTGGATTGGGCCTCTGCACCGGCAAAGGCTGCTACAGCGATCAAAAGGGTAATAAACTTTTTCATAGCGAGGTATTTGCTTCTTAAGGGTCGAAATTTATGCCAGGTAAGGGGAAGAAAATGTTAAACAGATGGGCTGTATCGGGCCCGGCAGGCGGACTGGGGCATTCTTTTTGTGCCGCATTCACTGCACCTTATCACACACACATACGTTCACCCTTAAAAACATGAATATGAAGAAGTTTGCCGGAGTGCTGCATTTTTTCCTGGGCGCCGTGTTCACCTTTTTTCTTGTTGCCCAGTTCGCTTTCCGTACCACAGATCCTTCTGCCAAAAATTCCCCTTCAAAGCCTGTTTACCAGTGGCATGCCCCCGACATTCCGGACCAGCTAAGCTTTGCCGGTGAGAAGGTACCCCTGGACCGCTGGGAAGTGAGGGAGCGTTTCGACCGCGAGTACCTGTTCAATTCCTACAACCAGGCAAACGTCATCTTCCTTATGAAGCTGGCCAACCGCTATTTCCCCATCATTTCCGAGAGGCTGAAGGCCAACGGAGTGCCGGATGATTTCAAATACCTCTGCGTAGCCGAAAGCAACCTGCTGAGCGGTGCGGTGTCCAGGGCCGGAGCCGTGGGCTTCTGGCAGTTCATGACCAGTACGGCCCCAGGCTATGGCCTCCAAACCGGTTCGCAGGTAGACGAGCGCCACGATATTGTTAAATCCACCGATGCCGCCTGCAAATACCTGAAGCAGGCCTACCAGAAATTTGGTAACTGGACGGCCGCCGCTGCCTCCTACAACTGCGGGCAGGGCGGTTATAACTCCCAAGCCGAGTTCCAGGGCACAAAGAATTATTACGATTTGCTGCTGCCCGAAGAAACCAACCGTTACATTTTCCGTATACTGGCTTTCAAGCACATCATGGAAAACGCCGAGAAACTGGGCTTTGTACTTACCGAGGAAGACAAATACGCACAAGTGCCCCACCGTACGGTTACCGTTACCTCTTCCATTCCCAACCTGGCCGAGTTTGCCCGTAACAACGGCACCACCTTCAAGATCCTCCGGCTGATGAATCCCGAGCTCCGTGGCCGCTCTCTCAGCGTTCCCAAAGGCGGAAGTTTCGTGATCAAGCTGCCGGCGGAATAGGGAGGGTGAATGGTCAATGGTCAATGGTGAATAGGTCGTTTGCAGTGGAAGATGCGTTCTGGTCGTCAATCGTCAATCGTCAATCGTGAATCGTCAATAGCTCTTCGGCGGAAGATGCGTTCTTTAGCAGACAGCTTTTATTCCAATATTCAATAATCAATGTTCAATACTCAAGGCCTTTCCAAAAAAATGCTCAGTGTCCAGGAACGTACTTGAACATTGAGCCTTGAATATTGAATATTACTTAAAACGACTTCTGCTACCAATAATGACTCTGCAACTGTAAACGACCTATTCACCATTCACCATTGACCATTCACCACTTTGCCTGAACTTTACAGGAAATGGATTGTTGATATACAGGCTTACGACTTACGACTTTGAACTAACACAATGCCCGAAATCCCCGACCTCTCGCAGCCTCTCTGGTTCCTGGCGGCCACGCTGGCGGTGTTTGCCGTGGTGATTGGCCGCTATGTGCTGGTGGCCGGTATTTTTCACCTGGTGTTTTATGTATGGAAGCCTGGGCGGTGGCGGCAGCGCAAGATCAATGAACGTCCGCACAGGAAGGGACAGTTTGCCCGCGAAGCGGGATGGAGCACCCTTACAGCCCTCATCTTTGCCGTTTCCGGTGCGAGTGCCGCGCTGCTGTGGCAGCAGGGCTATACAAAGGTTTATACGGATATAAATGCTTATCCCTGGTGGTGGCTGCCCCTGAGCCTGGGCATCGCCCTGGTGGTGCATGAAACCTATTACTACTGGCTTCACCGCTGGATGCATCATCCTAAGATATTCCGGGTCGTACACAAGGTGCACCACGACAGCAACATCACCTCTCCCTGGACCGCCTTTTCCTTTCACCCTATCGAAGGCATTTTCCAGGCCATCTTCCTGCCCGCCCTGCTCCTCGTGCTGCCCATGCATGTTTATGTTCTTCTCACCCAGCTCACCATTATGACCCTAAGCAGCGTGGTCAACCATCTCGACATCGAGCTTTATCCAAAAAACTTTCATCGTCACTTCCTTGGCCGGTGGCTCATCGGCGCTACCCACCATTCGCTCCACCACAAGCAGTTCCGCTATAACTACGGGCTTTACTTTACCTTCTGGGACAAATGGAAACGCACCGAAAGCCCTGCATACGAGAAGCTCTTCGAGGAAAAGACAAAGAGGTTTGAAGTTTGAAGTTTGAGGTTTGAAGTTGGTTAGGTGTAATACTCTATGTGGCTTGCAGTCTCTCGCTTTGTGTGCCTTTGCAGTTACCACGAAGGCATAATAACGCAGGGTTTCTTAGGAAGTGCCTGCGCCCCAAACCTCAAACCTCAAACTTCAAACTTCAAACCTTAATACCTGCTCGCTTCATCCAGCGACTTAACAGCCTCTTCATCCAAACCAAGTTGTGCGGATTTCATCAGGTCTTCAAGCTGGGAGATGCTGGTGGCACTGGCAATGGGGGCCGAGATGGTTTTACGGGCAATGAGCCAGGCAAGGGCTACGGTAGCAGGCTTGGAGTTGTATCGCGCCGCCACTTCATCGAGGGCTTGCAGTATGCGGATGCCTCGTTCGTTGAGATAGCTTTTAACCACGCCGCCGCCACGGGCGCTTTTGTTCACGTCTTCTTCCGAGCGGTATTTGCCGGTAAGAAAGCCGCTGGCCAGCGAGTAGTAGCACAGCACCGCCATGCCTTCATCCTTTACAATAGGCTCGTACTGCGTTTCATATTTTTCGCGGTTGTAGAGATTGTACTCGGGCTGAAGCGACTGGTAGGAGGGAAGCTTGTTCTCACGGCTATACTCAAGCGATTCCCGCAGCCTTTCAGGACTCATGTTGGATGTACCGATGGCCCTTACCTTTCCTTCCTTTATCAGCTGGGTATAAGCTTCAAGGGTTTCGCCTACCGGTGTGGAGACATCGTCCCAGTGCGTTTGATACAGGTCTATATAATCGGTTTGCAGGCGGCGCAGCGAGTCTTCGCAGGCCTGCAGCACCCATTTCCCTGAAAGTGTTTTGCCTTGTCCCATGTCGCCGCCCACCTTGGTGGCGATGACCAGGTCCTGGCGGTTGCCTCTCTTCTTCATCCAGTTGCCGATGATGGTTTCCGATTCACCGCCCTTGTTCCCGGATGCCCAGGTAGAATATACATCCGCCGTATCCACCAGGTTAAAGCCTTCCGCCACAAACCTGTCGAGCAGCTCAAAGGACCGGGCCTCGTCAACCGTCCATCCAAACACGTTACCTCCAAACGCCAGCGGCGCCACCTGCATCTCCGTATATCCAAACATTCTTTTTTCCATTGCTCAAAGGTAGGCAGAAGGCGGAAGCTGCAAGCCGCAAGCCATAAGTCGTAAGTCGAAGCTCTTCGGTTACCGGTCATCGGCGATCGTTCTTCGTCAGCCACAAAGGCCCGGAGATTTCACGAAGAGAATAGATTGGTGCGCCTGAAGAACCTCAAACTTCAAACTTCAACCTCAAACCGCACCACACCACTACCATTCCCTTTGATTCGCCGTGTTCTTCCTGCGGACGAGGTAAGTGATGATAACGAGAAGCCCGATGATGACGTAGGCTACGTTGAACATGTCCCGCCAGGAGCCGAAGGAGTCGCTGGAGATGGACTGGCTGGAGTTGAATTGAGCAAGCTTGCTGTCCCAGGTGAGGCGGAAGCCCGCGCCTTCGTTCAGTTCCCTGTAGCGGGCGAAGTATTCGTCGGCTTCTTCGGGAGCTATGTGGTCCTTCAGGTTTTCGTATTCGTAGTTGAGCTCAATGGTTCGGTCGTGGCTGGAATAGCTGGAGCGGAAAGTAAAGTTGTCCGAGGTGATCTCCGATGAAGAAGATTCGGTTTCCCATTCGTCGGGCAGTTTGATCTGGATGGTTTCGCTGTATTTCAGGGGGAACTCCAAAGCAAAGGGCATGGTGCGTACCGCTTCGGTGGGTTTCTGGATGATGCCGTTGATGACGTAGGGTGAGACGAACAGTTCCTTCTTGCCGTTCTCTTCCGTCCAGATGCCTGAAATGGTGTAATACTCGCGGGTGATGAAGCCGCCGTTCTCCGCTTCTTCATAGCGTAGGCTGTCGCAGTTCAGTTGCTCGAAATAGGCAGTGTAATATTCCAGGTACTTCTGCTCCATCTCGTAAAGGCTGTTCTCCTGGAATTGCGAACGGACACCATCGGCAGCGCCGCCTTCATAAAAGGTGGTTACCGTCAGTTTAGCCTTGCCGTTCATGTCGGGAATGTTCAGCACTTCCTTCACTTTTACCTGCGAGTTCCTGTTGGCGGGAATGCTTACAAGTTCCTGCGCCTGCGGCGAGATGACAAGGCCGGCCTGGTAATCCGGATAGGAAATCTTATCGAGGCTCCCTCTCTGGTAATTGATGGTGGGGTCGAGCCAGTAGTAGCGGCCGTTGACTTTAGCCCGGACGGTTACATGGTCAAAGGCGTGGGCCGAAGGCAGCCAGTTGCGGATGGTCTTTTTATATACCGTATTCACCAGCACGGGATCGGCTTCTATGCCTAGCCCGCGAAGGAGGATGCAGAGCAGGTAAGTCTTGTCCTTGCAGTCGCCGTAGCGCTGAGCAAATATCTGGTTGGGATGATGAGGCTTGTGCGAGTGGGCGCCCATCTCGATGCCATAGTAACGCACCTCGTCCTGTACAAAGCGGATGGCTGCCAGCGCCTGCTGTTCGATGCTTTTATGGCTGCCGCGTATCTCTTCTATCTTTTTCTTCAGCGCAGGCGAGAGGGCTATGTCGAAAGGATAAAGCTTTGCGGCCCACGCACTCACTTCCTGCCAACTGCGGTAATCGCTTATCATCACGCAGGGATAGGGATCGTACCAGGAAGGAATGTTTTTCTGGATACGGGCGGGCTCCACTTCGGAGAGCTTCCATTCGTGGACAGTTTCAGTCCCCATCTGCCGGATGGTGCTTTTAACGTCCGTCCTGTCGTTGCGTATGGCGATGTTCCTGCCCGCGGGTACAATGAGCTTGTAGTAGAGGTGGTAGATGGGGATGTCGAACTTCGTAGTAAAGAAGTCGGAGTATTTTCCTTCAAAGACGGGATTAAAGCCCTTGCGGGTAAAGCTGTAGTCGATCACATCGCCCTTGCGTACATCGTCCAGCAACAGTAGGGCGGTCATGGAGCCGTTGTATTGAAATTTGTAGCGGTCGGTTTCCTGCTGTATGGTCTTGATCTTAGAAAGGTTCAGCCGGTTGATGATCTCATTGCCCCTCCTGATATTGATGGAGTGGATGACCAACTGTTCGTAGGAAGGATTGAAGTCAAGGGAGATCTCCGAGTTATTCTGTACTCCCGCTTCGGAAAGAATGCGGATGGCTATCCTGTGGTAGACCGCCTGCTGCGCCAGGTTCACCTGCTTCTCATACGCCTGGTCCACATAACCCGCTTCCGCCTGTACATCCAGCCTCCTGCCCGAAAGGTCCAGCTCATTGCGGGTGATCCACGAAGGTTCCTTTTCCACGCGGGGCCTTTGCGCTTCCGCGATCCCGGATAGTAAAACAAATAAGAGCAGCAGCAGTTGTCTCAGGTCTCGTCTCATATCGGTCGATAAGACGCGCAAAATATTATTTTTCCGGTGAAATAGGAAGGGTTCCACGCAAAGGGGCAGAGGAGGATTAACCGCCAGGACGCGAAGACGCGAGTAAGGTAAAAGGCAGAAGGAGAAAGGCGGGTCGTCCCTGGACGAAACCTGCTGCTTCATTCAGGCTTGCAGCTTGTAGCTTGCAGCCTTTCTTTCCTTGCGTCTTCGCGTCCTGGCGGTTAATCCCTCTTTGCGTCTTTGCGTGAAACGCCTTTACTTCGCGGCACATGACGATAGAACTTTCGCAGATCGTATTGCTCTGCGTGTTTGCTTTTATGGCCGGGTTTGTGGATGCCGTTGTGGGCGGCGGGGGATTGATACAAACTCCTGCGGCGCTTGTATTGCTGCCTGCGCATCCCGTGTCGCATGTGCTGGGTTCAGTGAAGATACCTTCGTTCAGCGGCACGCTGTCCGCAGCGCTGCAGTATATGAAGAAGGTGGACCTTAACCGCCGTGTGCTGGTGGTGATGTGCGTGCTGGCTTTCTTTGCTTCGTTTGCCGGCTCGGAACTGCTGACGGTAGTGAGCAACAGCTTTATGAAGCCGGTGCTGCTGGTGGTGCTGGCAGGAGTAGCCATTTATACCTTTACCAAGAAAAGCTTCGGGCAGCAGCCCGGCCGCGAGATGCCTGCACGGCTGCAATTAACACGCGGTGTATTCATCGCCCTTGTCATCGGCTTTTACGACGGCTTTATCGGGCCCGGCACGGGCAGCTTTCTCATACTGGCCATGATCAGCCTTATGGGCTTTGATTTCCTTCATGCCTCCGCCCACGCCAAGATGGTGAACCTGGCTACCAACCTCGGCTCTATCGTCCTGTTTACTTTAAAGGGCAGCATTATCTGGACCGTTACCATTCCAATGGCTGTCTGCAATGCCCTGGGCGGCCTTATAGGCGCCCGAATGGCTATAGCCAAAGGCAACCGCTTCATCGGCATCTTCTTCCGCATTGTGGTAGCCGGCACGCTGCTGCGCTTTTTGTGGGACGTGGTTTAAGGTTTGAAGTTAGGTGCAGTCAGATCGTATGATAGCCGGCCATTGAGTCAGAAGAAATA
>DASWNB010000255.1:0-14651 GCA_036399455.1 Flavisolibacter sp.
CTGGGCACCACCTTTGGCGGCAACCATCTTGCCTGCGCCGCAGCGCTTGCCGTGCTGGAAGTACTGGAAATGGAAGACCTGCTGGAAAAAGCAAAGCAGCGCGGGCAATACCTCCTGAACAAGCTGAAAGCAATCGATGGACTCCAAAACGTCCGTGGCCTCGGCCTCATGGTTGGCTTTGAAGCGCCCGGGGCGCTGAAGGATTTGCGGAAAGACCTGCTGGAGCAGCACTACATATTTACCGGCGAAGCCAAGCCCAATGTGATCCGCCTTCTGCCCGCGCTGACCATCACCCGCAAGCAGATGGATGAATTCCTTGATGCAGTCCGCGAAGCCGTAGCCAGCAAAGAACAGGAAGCATAAATACGGAAGTCAAATGTTCAATAATCAATGCTCAATGTTCAAGTCCGTCCAAGAACGAAATCTCCCAACCTTGAGCCTTGAAAGTTGAGCATTGATTATTGAACATTTGCCATTTACGACTTACGGCTTAGGACTTGAGACTTGGGACTTATAACAACTTCGAACTAAATACAACTATAACATTGAAGCAATTCATCTCCGCCCACGATGTTCCCGACATCAACGCCATGGTAGAAAAGGCGCTTGCCTGCAAGGCAAACCCGCTGAAGGATAAAACGCTTGGCCAGCACAAGCGCATCGGCTGCCTGTTTCTTAATCCCAGCATGCGTACACGCCTCAGCACGCAGATTGCGGCGCAGAACCTGGGGATGGAAGCTATTATATTCAACGTGGGACAGGAAGGCTGGGCGCTTGAATTTGAAGAAGAAGCCATCATGAGCGGCACCACCGTGGAGCACGTAAAGGACGCTGCGCCGGTGATGGGCAATTACTTCGACATACTGGCCATCCGCACCTTCCCCTCGCTCAAGAACAGGGAGGATGATTACAGCGAGTTATTCATCAACCAGTTCATCCGCTACTCGGGCATCCCGGTGGTCAGCCTTGAAAGCGCCACCCTGCACCCGCTGCAAAGCTTTACGGACGTCATCACCATCACCGAGGAGCTGGCGCAGAGAAAACCGGATCGCAAGCCGAAGGTGGTGCTTACCTGGGCGCCTCACGTAAAGCCCCTGCCGCAGTGCGTTGCCAACAGCTTTTCGCAATGGATCAATGCCTGGGGTGAAGCCGACTTCGTCATCACCCATCCCGAAGATTACGAGCTGGATGAAAAATTCACCCGTGGCGCCACCATCACCCACAACCAGGATGAAGCGCTGGAGGGAGCCGATTTCGTCTACGTAAAGAACTGGAGCACTTACAACGATTACGGTAAAATATATTGCAACGACCCTGGCTGGATGCTTACCGCTGAAAAGCTTCGCCTGACCAGCGATGCCCGCGTGATGCACTGCCTTCCCGTGCGCCGCAACGTGGAGCTGAGCGATGAAATCCTCGACAGCCCTTCAAGCATCGTCACACGCCAGGCCTCCAACAGGGTTTGGGCTGCGCAGGCGGTGCTTGCGGAGATGCTGATGGCTAATAGCTGATGGCTGTTAGCTGAGAGGACAACGGCTAACAGCTAATAGCCAACAGCCCTTGGACCGAAATGACTATTATCTTATCTAATCACCAATATGAAGAAACAGCTTTTCGTTATCAAAATAAGCGGTAACATCATTGATGATGAGGAGAAGCTTTCTTTCTTTTTGGAAGAACTGGCTTCGGTGGAAGGGAGAAAGATACTGGTGCATGGAGGCGGCAGGCTGGCGACGAGGATGGCGGAGCAGATGCAGGTGCCGCAGCAGATGGTGGAAGGAAGAAGGGTGACGGATGCGGAAACGCTGAAGATCGTTACGATGGTCTATGCAGGTTATATCAACAAGAACATCGTGGCGCAGTTGCAGTCGCTCGGTTGCAATGCGGCAGGCATCAGTGGCGCAGACGGCAATGCCGTACAGGCACATAAGAGGAAGAAGGGAGATGTAGACTACGGCTATGCAGGCGATATCGATTCGGTGAACACTGCTTTTTTTGAAAGCCTGCTGGAACAGGACATCACCGTTGTTGCAGCGCCCATCACGCATGATAAAAAAGGACAGTTGCTCAACACCAATGCGGACAGCATGGCGCAGGAAATTGCTACCGCACTGGCTTCGGCCTACGCCGTGTCATTGGTTTACTCCTTTGAAAAAAGCGGCGTGCTGCTGGATGCGGAGGACGAAGGCTCCGTGATTGCACGGCTTGACAGGGCGTACTATGCGCAACTGAAGGAGGAGAAGAAAGTGTTTGCCGGGATGATACCCAAGCTGGATAATGCCTTTACTGCCGTGGAGAAAGGTGTGGAAAAAGTGATCATTGGGATGGCGGAGCAGCTCCGGAAACTTGTACAGGGAAAATCAGGAACCACCATAGTTAATGAATAACCAGCAATTATTTAAGGACGCCCTCGGGCTGTTGCAGGACCTCGTACGCACGCCTTCATTCAGCCGCGAGGAAGACCAGACCGCAGGCATCATCGCCCGCTTCCTGGCCATGAAGGGAGCCATCACTACACGCATCGGCAACAATGTCATCGCGCAAAGCAGCCATTTCGATCTTTCAAGGCCAACCATCCTGCTCAACTCGCATCACGACACGGTAAAGCCCAACGCACAATATACACGCGATCCTTTCTCACCGGATATTGTTGATGGTAAGCTTTATGGCCTCGGCAGCAACGATGCCGGGGGATGCCTTGTTGCCCTTGCCGCCGCCTTCGTGCATTTCATGGGAAGTACAGGTTTGAAATACAACGTTCTGCTGGCCGCTACCGCAGAAGAGGAAATATCGGGACCCCAGGGAATCGAATCTATCCTTTCCTTTCTCCCTCAAATAAGCTTTGCGCTGGTAGGCGAGCCTACAAAAATGCAGATGGCTGTTGCCGAAAGAGGACTGATGGTGCTTGATGCTACCGCAAAGGGCAGGGCAGGGCACGCCGCCCGTAACGAAGGCGAGAATGCCATCTACAAAGCCATGAAAGACATTCAATGGTTCAGCCAGTACCGCTTTCCTAAAGTGTCGGAATTGCTGGGGCCTGTGCAGATGAGCGTGACCGTGATACAAACGGAGAATAAAGCCCATAACGTGGTGCCCGGCGAATGCAGTTTTGTGGTGGATGTGCGGGTGAACGAGTTGTACAGTTTTGATGAGATATTGCAGGAAATTTCCGCTCATGTGCAAAGCGAGGTAAAGCCACGGAGCACCCGCCTTCGCTCAACGATGATACCGCTGGACCATCCCGTGGTTAAGGCCGGAACTGCGCTGGGACTTAGCCATTACGGTTCGCCCACTTCGTCGGACAAGGCGCTGATGCCTTTCCCGGCGCTTAAGATCGGTCCCGGTGATTCGGCCAGGAGCCACACCGCCGATGAATTTATTTACGTGGATGAACTGGAGCAGGGAATAGAACGTTACATACAAATTCTAAATCAACTGGTATGAAGCTCTGGCAAAAGCAAAACACTTCCATTTCTGCGCTGATAGAAAAATTCACCGTCGGCCGCGACAAGGAGTTTGACCTGCTGCTGGCAGAATACGACGTGAAAGGCTCCATAGCGCACGTCACCATGCTGTCCGAAGCAGGACTGATGACAAAGGAAGAAGCAGCGCAGGCCGTGCAGGCGCTGGAAGAAATACTTGTGGAGATCGGCAGGGGAGAGTTTTCTTTAGGCGAAGACGTGGAAGACGTACACTCGCAGGTGGAGCTGCTGTTGACGCAAAGGATAGGAGAGGCAGGTAAGAAGATTCACAGCGGCCGCAGCCGCAACGACCAGGTAGCGGTGGACATCAAGCTTTACCTGAGGTCAGAGATACAAAAGGTAAAGGATGATACATACACGCTCTTCCGGCTGCTGCTGGAGCAAAGCGAGATAAACAGGAACAGGCTCCTGCCCGGCTACACGCACCTCCAGGTGGCCATGCCTTCTTCCTTTGGCCTCTGGCTGGGCGCTTACGCAGAAAGCCTGGTGGACGATCTCGAAATGCTGGCTGCCGCATACGCGGTTACCAACAAAAATCCATTGGGCAGCGGCGCAGGCTACGGCTCATCCTTTCCCCTTGACCGGAAGCGCACCACGGAGCTGCTCGGCTTCGCCACGCTGAACCACAACTCGGTATATGCGCAGATGAGCCGCGGTAAGACCGAAAAGCTCGTATCGATGGCGCTCAGCTCCATCGCCGCCACGCTGGGCCGCCTGTCGATGGACTGCTGCCTGTACCTTAGCCAGAACTTTGGCTTTATTTCCTTCCCCCCGGAATTGACCACCGGCAGCAGCATCATGCCGCACAAAAAAAATCCTGACGTATTCGAACTGATACGCGCCAAGTGCAGCCGCATCCAGTCCATCCCTAACGAGCTCTCTTTACTTCTCAACAACCTTCCCTCCGGCTACCACCGCGACCTGCAACTGACAAAGGAAATCCTGTTCCCTGCCATCGAGGAGCTGAAGGCCTGCATGCATCTCATGCACCTGATGCTTTCCAACATGACCGTGAAGGACGATATACTGAAGGATGAAAAATACAAATACCTGTTCAGCGTGGAAGAAGTGAACCGCCTCGTCAACGAAGGCCTTCCCTTCCGCGAAGCCTACCGCCAGGTAGGCGACAACATCGAAGCCGGCAACTTCAGCTTCGACCTTTCCCGCGGCCTCCATCATACGCACCACGGAAGTATCGGTAATCTACAGAATGAAGCTATTGCTGAGGAGATGAAGAAAACGCTTAGCAAGTTTGAGAGCCGATGACCGTTAACCGATGACCGACAAACGATAACCGATAACCGATAAGAGACGACCGACCACCGAAGGATCGTTTATCGGTGGTCGGTTGCCGGTTGTCCAATCATACCGCAATACGGCCTGACTGGTATGTATTTCCTAATACCTCAAAACACCGTTCAAGAGCATGATCCAACCCGGGGAGGCGGATGCCTTTTTCGCTTTTGAGGGCGCTGAAGAGCGGCCTTGCGGCGGTCCATCCCATATTCCTGTGCGATACGGGCTGGATAAGCGAAGTGTCGCAGCCTGCAAGCAGGGCCACCTTCTCCGCCAGTTCTGCCCAACTGAGTGATTCGCCGTTGGTAATGTGGTAAATGCCATGGTCGCCGTCAAGCAAAAGATCGATGCACGCATGAACCAGGTCGGGCACGTAGGTGGGCGACATGACAACATCGTCCGCTGCTTTAACCGTGCGCCCTTCCTTCAGGTCCGCCAGCGTGGTCACTACGAAATTGCAGGCGTCCCAGGGACCAAAGAAGCTGCTGGTGCGGACGATCAAAGCATTTTTATTTGCTTTCAGAATTTCTTCTTCGGACATTGCTTTGCTTCGTCCATACACGTTCAGCGGGTTTACGGCATCGCTTTCTACATAAGCTTCTTCTTTCGCTCCGTCGAACACAAGGTCGGAGGAGAAGGAGAGGAAGCGTACGTCGTGTTCGCCGCAGAGACCGGCCAGGAGGGCGGGGCCGTGGCTGTTGGCATCGAGGCATTTCTCTTCTTCTTTCTCCGCATCATCCACCCTTACATAGCCTGCGGCGTTGATGATGCCCCAGGGATGCAGCTCTTTTATCACCTGTTCCATTGAAGCTTTGTCGGTAATGTCAAGGTCTGTCCTGCTCAGGAGCAGGTGGTGTATGTTCCGTTCTTCGCATATACGGCTGAAGGCGGAGCCCAGCGTGCCGGTCTTGCCCAGGACCAGGAGCGGGCGGCAGTTTTTGGGCTTTGTTTTCTTTTTGATGCTCACCACCTTTGTTCTGCCGTACTGATGGCGGGTTTCACGCTGCCACCAGCCTTCATTTTCCAGCACGGGATGATAATATACTTTATGTTCGGTCAATTCCTGCAGCAGCTTGGCCAAGGCCGTTGGCTTGGGACAGCCGGAGCTGAGGTTGAAAACACCGGGTTCATAATCGCCGCAGGGTTTTGTTACAAGGCAGTTCCAGCCGTAAAGTCCAAAAATGGCCCATGCGGTTATGGCCCTGATGTCTACGCCTTCGTTCTTTACCTTATTCACTGTATTCCACATGGTATTGAACCAGCGCATCTGGTCTTCGCGGGTGCTGTGCAGGTGGCATTCGGTGATGGCAAGAGGAATCTGCAGGTGCTCCCAGGCTTCCTTCAGCAGGAGCGCAGGGCCGTTCTCTTCCTTCAGCGGCACCTTTACGGTTTCAATATCGGCGTAGTGGTGCTTGTCGTTTCCGCCGTGGTATTGTTCGGGGTACTTGGACATGTCCTCATCCAGGTAACGTTCGGAAGTAATGTAATAATTGAAGCCTGCCACGTGGGGAACGCAGTTATTCTCTATAAAATAAAGCACTTCCTCCTCGCCGATGCCTGCTTTCATGAGGTACTTCCACATATAATGTTCGCGGTTCACGCGGCCGCAGAGCAGGTCGTAGGACAGCCAGCGACGGTTGTTCTCCAGTTCGGCCTGGTAGGCCAGCAGCGGTGTGCTGTAGCATTTCCCGAGGTCTTCGGTCTGGATCAGCTTTGCATCCGGGTTGATTTCGCGTATGGCTTTCATAGCCATCACCGTGGCCTTGCATTCGCTTATAAGCACTTTAAAAAAGCTGTAATCGTCTTTGCCGTGAGGATACCAGTGGCCGTACAATCCGCAGAAGCGGGCCGTGGTCAGCGGCTCGTTAACAGGCGTGTAGTATTCCAGCCAGGGAAACTTCTCCGCCACCAGCCTTGCATACCGCGCCAGCCCTTCCTCGAAGCTGCCGTCAAAGAAATTCACGTATTCCGGACCGCTGCCGTGGTGTACGAGTCCTGTAATGGGCGTGATGTTCAGTTCTCGCAGGCGGTTAAGGTTTTTTTCCACGAAGGACCAGTCTATGGCCTCCCCCTGCGTTGATTGGTGCCGTTCCCATAGAACGGGATAGCGGAGCATTTTTATTCCCAGTGAAGCAACAAGATCTATGTCGGCTGTTCCCCGGTTGTAGTGGCCGGAGTATTCGGATTGATCAAGGTACTGATCTCCTACACGGTTGATGGTGCATTCAATGCCCCCCCAGATCTCTAATTCCTGTCCATTGTTCATATATAAGCATTTCGTTATCAATTGTGCCCTGCTGTTGCGGGACACACCTACATAGGGGGATGGTTCTTGTGGCTGTTCGTCGTGTTTCAGGCAGGACAAAGAAGCGGGTATAATGAATGCTGCTGCATTCCGTCCGTGCCTATAAAAGAACTTCTGTTGTACTTGATAGTAAAAAGATGTGCCAGCTTTTTAGACAAGGCGCGAGTGATGAGCTTCGAGCTGTGAGTTTTGAGAAGCTGATGGCTGTTAGCCGTTCCCGTTCAGCATATTTGCATACGTTTTTTAAGGAGAACTTCGCCAGGGTTGTAATGTCAAGCTGCAAGCTGGTTTCCAAGGCTGAGCTTTGTGGGTTGGATCTGATTTGACCCGGACAGCCGCAGGCTTAAAACTTCCGACTTAGGGCTTACGGCTCTGAACTTGGAGCTTTCGGGTTATCGGTAATCGTTCAACGGTCATCGTCTCTCATGCTGCCTTGTCAAGGTACATCACTCTCCATTCGTCCTCTAAAATCCCCATTTCCACAAGGCTCCAGTATTCGTCGTTGTATTTGAACACGTCGCGGGAGATACCCTCATGGATAAAACCGCATTTTTCGTAACAGCGTATGGCTGAGTGGTTGAAATCGTACACACCGAGGCTGATGCGGTGCAGGCGAAGGTCCTGGAAGCCGATGCGCAGTACTGCCTGTATCATGGCTTGGCAAACGCCGCGGCCTCTTTGAGTGTTTTTGCCCACCAGTACGCGGCTGATCCGCGCTGCGCGGTTCTTGCGGCTGATACCTCCAAGCGAGATATGTCCCACCGCCTCGCCGGTCCTTGTATCCACCGCCTTATATATCAGAGCGTCCGATGTTTCCGGGTTATTCGTTCCTTCTATATACCATTCCAGCTTATCCACCGTCAGCGGAAAGCTAAACATGGACCCCGTCCAGTTATACATCAGCTGCTCACTGTCTATCCATCCAATGAGCTGCTCAAAATCATCTTTTGTAAAATATTCCAGCCTGATCATGTTTGAAAATATTTCAAAAATCTTACCAAGCGGTGAATGGTGAAAGGTCAATGGTGAATGGTCAATGGGTCGTTTGCAGTGTGTGTGGCCTTTCTTAACGCGGATCGTTAAATGCTCAATATTCAATGCTCAATTTTCAATTCTCAAGTATGCCGCTGAATTGGAACCTACTTGAGAATTGCGCATTGAATATTGAAAATTTTCCACGAAACGATACCTGCTAATGATCAGCATCTTCCGCTATAAGCGGCCTATTCACCATTCACCATTGACCATTCACCTCACCCAAACTGCAGCGAAAACACCGTTCCCTGGCCCTCGATGGATTGCACCTGGATGTTGCCGCGGTGAAGCATGATGATCTGCTTGCAAAGGCTGAGGCCTATGCCGCTGCCGTTCTTCTTGGTGCTGAAAAAAGGAATGAAGATCTTGTCCAGCAGCTCTTCGGGCATGCCCGAGCCATTGTCGGCTACTTTCAGCACGACCTTTTTATTGATGGTCTGCTCGGCGGAAAGGACGATGCGGGCATTGGGACGCTCCTTTACCGCATCAATGGCGTTTACCACCAGGTTGATGAGCACCTGCTCCAGCAGGCTGGCATCGGCCTGAAGCGAAAGCTCGGGCTCGCGGAGGAGGATTTCAAGGTCGATATTCTTTTGCTCGAAGGTGGGCTGCATCAACTGGTGCAGGTTGGCGAAGAGTTCGCGGATATATACTTTCTGGAGGTTGAGCGTGGTGATCTTGTTGAGGTTGCGATAGGTTTCGGCAAACTTCAGAAGCCCTTCGCTGCGGCGCTTGATGGTGTCGATGCCTATTTCGAGGTCCTCAAAAGTGGAAGAGTCGTCGAGGCGGCTGGCGGTGCCGTGAAGGCGGTTGCGCAGGGTTTCGGCGAGAGAAGAAATAGGCGCTACGGAGTTCATGATCTCGTGGGTCATAACGCTCAGCAGCTTTTGCCAGGCCTTTGATTCGGTTTCATCCAGCGCTTCGTTCACGTTCTGGAAGGCTATCAGCTTGAACTTCTGTCCATCGATCTGGAATGCGGTGGCGGAGAGAAGCAGCTTGAAGGTTTCCTTTTCAAGGTGGGCCGTGGTCACGCGGTTCTCGCCGGGCTGGAGGGTGGTGATCTCCCTGTACATTTCCTCGTCGCGGCGTTTAAGGCTGTGGATGGTTTTAAGATAAGGGAGCTGAAGCATCTTCTTTAGCGCCTCGTTCATCCACACTACTTCACCGCTTTCCATTTCATACGACATGATGCCCGTGTCGATCAGCTCCAGGATCTTGGTGAGATAATGGTACTGTGTTTCCTTTTCCTTGCTGATCACTTTAAACGTGGTGTTGATCTCGTTGAAGCCCTGCCTGAGCGACTGTACCTCCACGGGGGCGTGCTTCACGTCGAAGTAGCGGGAAAAATCGCGGTAGTGCACAGCCTCTACAAACTGGGTCAGTTCTTCCTGCGCTTTCCTCTGGAGCTTTATAAGGTCGATGACCTGGTAAATGATGAGCGGAACTGCCAGGAAGAGCCAGGGATACATTTCCTTCACCAGCACCCAGGCGCTGGCGCTGAGCACCAGGAAGAGCAGGAGTGTCCGCACGATGATGCGCCCCTCGGGGTTTTTATAGGTCATACTTGTTCAGTCTTCTGTATAAGGCGGTGCGGGTGATGCCCAGCTCCTTGGCCGCCTTGGAAATATTGCCGTTGTGTTTTTCAATGACGCGCAGTATGGTGTTCTTTTCCACCGTGCCCAGGTTGGAGGGATGTATCTCTTCCTCCACTACCACTGCGGATTCAATGGGGGAGAAGATGATGTCCCGAGCCTGGAGCACTGCGCCGTCGGCCATGATCACGGCCCGTTCGATGGCGTACTGAAGCTCGCGGACATTGCCGGGATAGTGGTACGCCAGCAGTTTTTCAACCGCCGTGCGGTCGAAGTCGAGGTTGGGCTTGAGGTATTTTTTCGAATAGATCTGGCTGAAATAGCGGGCCAGCAGGATGATGTCGTTCCCTCTTTTGCGCAGCGGCGGGATGATGATCTCCACGGTGTTGATGCGGTAGATCAGGTCCTTGCGGAAGCGGTTTTCGTTGGCCAGCTCGGTCAGCGGCAGGTTGGTGGCGCAGATAAGTCGTATGTCTATCGGGATGGCTTCGTTTGTTCCCAGCCGCGTTACCTGGCGGTTTTGCAGCACGGTGAGCAGTTTGGCCTGCTGGTACAGCGAAATATTGCCGATCTCGTCCAGGAACAGCGTGCCGCCATGTGCCGCTTCAAACCTTCCCTGGCGGTCTTCCCGCGCATCAGTAAAAGCGCCTTTCTTGTGGCCGAACAATTCGCTTTCAAACAGCGATTCGGTAAGTGCGCCCACATCCACCTTTACAAACGGCTTCGCGGCACGTAGCGAGTGCTGGTGGATGGCCCGGGCGATGAGGTCCTTGCCGGTGCCGTTCTCACCCAGTATGAGTATGTTGGCGTCGGTGGGTGCTATCTTCTGGATCTTGAAAAAAATATCCTGCATCACTTCCGATTCGCCCAGCAGCTCGTGGCCGATGACCGAGGTGGTTACGGGCATGCGGGAAACACCGGGCTGCTGGCTGCGGCTCTTGGCGGCTTCGGTGATCGTAGCCAGCAGCTTTTCGTTGTGCCAGGGCTTTACCACGAAATCAAAAGCGCCTTCTTTCAGCGAGCGGATGGCAAGATCGATATCGCCATAGGCCGTTATCATGATAACGGCGGCGGTGGATTTGAATTCCTTTATTTTCTTGAGCCAGAACAGTCCTTCGTTCCCCGTGTTGATCGAGCTGTTGAAATTCATATCCAGCAGGATCACGTCGAAGGAGCGGGCGGACAGGATGGAACGGAGGTTTTCAGGGTTCTTTTCGGTAACCACTTCTTTCACCTCGGGACGCAGCAGCAAACGCACTGCCGTCAGCACGTCAACATCATCATCAATAATTAAAACGGAAGCATTCTTCAACGACATAGCAGTAAGGTTGCTGGGGCGAAACTACAATTATGCCGCAATTACAAAGAATTCAGTATGAAGTTTTTAACACCCGGCCTCCTCCCCGGGCAAGTGTCCGCTTTCGATACAGTTTCTGTACGGTAACGAACAAAATCGTAGATCGTGCCTTTTCTAAGTGATTGTAAATGAATATCTGCCGGAATTGGCATGTTTCTAACAAAGGGGTAAGCGTAGTTTTCTCCATATGAAATATATCATCCCGTCTTCGGGGGCGGGATGATACTTAAAAACAAAACGACTGTGGACAGAGTAATCGTAAAAAAGAAATGGACCGGCAAAAAAATAATGACCATCGCCGGTATTGCAGCCCTGATTGTTCTTATCGGCGCCAGTTGGTACTATACTTCCGGCAAAAGCCGCCTCAACGTGGATTCTGAAAGGATCACCATCAGCGAAGTAAAAAAAGGCGCTTTCCAGGAATTCATTCCCGTTAACGGCATGGTGATGCCCGTAACCACCATTTACCTGGATGCCATCGAAGGCGGCCGCGTGGAAGAAAAGCTGGTGGAAGACGGCGCTTTTGTAAAAAAGGGCCAGCCCATACTCCGCCTCTCCAATACCGACCTTGAGCTGAGCCTCGCCAACCAGGAAACCGCCGTATTTGAAGTGCTCACGCAGATGCAAAGCACAAAGAACAACGCGGTGCAGAACACCATCCAGCAACTGAACCAGAAAGCCGAAGTGGAAAATGCCCTCACCGAAGCCGAAAGAGTATATAAGCTCAATAAATACCTGTACGACGAAAAGGCCATCGGCCTCCAGGAGTTCAAGGCTTCCGAAAATAATTACAAGTTCCAGGTAAGCCGCAAAAAACTGAACGACCAGACCCTCCAGCAGGACGCCATCTCCAACAAGCAGCAGATCGGCCAGATGGGCGCTTCGTATTCCCGTATGCAGAATGCGCTGGCGCTGATGCGCCGCAAAGTGGGCGACCTGGTGGTGCGTGCCCCGGTTGACGGCCAGCTTACATCACTCGACGCCGAAATAGGCCAGTCGAAGAACAAGGGCGAACGCCTGGGGCAGATAGACATCCTGAGCGGGTACAAGGTGCGTGTGGATATCGACGAGCACTACCTGTCGAGGGTGATGGTGGGACAGGAAGGCGAAGCAACGGTTGCCGGCAAGGAATACCGCCTTCGCGTGAAGAAAGTGTACTCGCAGGTGAACAATGCCCGCTTCCAGGTGGATATGGAATTTGTGGATGCGGTGCCCGATGGCATACGACGCGGCCAGACGCTGCAGATCAGGCTGGCGCTGAGCGATGAAACGCAGGCCCTGCTGCTGGCGAAGGGCGGCTTCTTCCAGCAGACCGGCGGCAACTGGGTGTTCAAGCTGAATAGCGACGGCTCCAAGGCCTACAAGGTGGACGTGGAGCTGGGCCGCCAGAATCCGGATTATTATGAAGTGATTTCCGGCCTCCAGCCCGGCGACCGCATCGTGACCTCCAGCTACGAGAGCTATGGGAATATGCAGGAGCTGGTGCTGAAGAAATAGCGAGATGGCTGATAGCTGATGGCTGTTAGCTGTTAGCCGGGTCTGACGTTGGAAGCTCAAAGGCGAAGCTCTAAGTCATAAGCCATAAGTCGATAGTCTTAAGTCAAACGCCAAAACCAAACGACATGAAAATTCTGATGTTTTTGCTTCTCTGCATTGTTTGCGGGCCGAAGGTGGAGCGTAAGGAGGAGAACAATTGCAAGAAGGTCGGAAAGACCGGTGAACTGCCGATGGACCGCATCAACCTCCTGAACTTGTTTATTATTTAAAATGAAAACAAACAGGCTGAATGTGAACAGGCCAACAGCCAACGGCTATCAGCCAGCAGCCAACTAACTACATAAACAAACCAAAAAGCATGATCAAAATCACCAACCTCGAGAAAACCTACCGCACGGAAGACGTGGAAACCGTGGCTCTTAATAAGCTTACGCTGGAGGTTAACGAAGGCGAATTCGTAGCCATAATGGGCCCTTCGGGTTGCGGTAAGTCAACCCTGCTGAACATACTCGGACTGCTGGACGATCCCGATTCAGGAAGCTTCCTGTTCAATGGCATCGAGGTAGCCAATTTCAACGAGCGTAAAAGGGCCGACCTGCGCAAAAGGAACATCGGTTTCGTATTCCAGAGCTTTAACCTGATAGACGAGCTCACTGTTTTCGAGAACGTTGAATTGCCCCTGATCTACCTGGGCGTAAGCGCCGCCGAACGCAAGAAGAGGGTAGAGGAAGTGATGGATAAGATGAAGATCATGCACCGCCGCAACCACTATCCCCAGCAGTTGTCAGGCGGCCAGCAGCAAAGGGTGGCCGTGGCCCGCGCGGTGGTGAACCGCCCCAAGCTTATCCTGGCGGATGAACCTACCGGTAACCTCGACTCCAGCAACGGTAACGAAGTAATGCAACTGCTTATAGACCTTAACGAGCAGGGAACCACCATCATAATGGTAACCCACTCCGAGCACGATGCCCGCTACAGCCACCGCATCATCCGTATGCTTGACGGGCATACGGTGATGGAAAATATTATGGTGTAGGCGTAGGTGTAAGGCATAAGGCGTGAGGCGTGAGCATAAGGCGGAAGACCTTTGCGCTTCTTTGCGGTACTCTGCGCTCTTTGCGGTTCAATTTATAACCACAAAGGACGCCAAGGATACGCAAAGAGTCGCAAAGAAGAAGGCTGGTTTTAGACTTATGACTTACGACTTATGACTTGAGACTTCTGGCTTGGAACTTTCGACTTCAAACAAACCTCTGTTTATGATAAGAAACTACATCAAGGTCGCGGTGCGCAATCTGATGAGGCATAAGTTCATCTCGGGCATAAATCTCTTTGGCCTGACGGTGGGCATCACCTGCTGCCTGCTCATCCTCTCCTACATCCTGCACGAGCTGAGCTACGACCGTTATCATAAGAACGCGGACAATATCTACCGGGTGGGCAGGACCTTCATCCATCCTGAAAGCGGCGAAGTAAGCCTTGACCTCGGCTCCATCGCCCCGCCTGCCGGACCGCTGCTCCAGAACGATTTCAAGGAGATAAAGAAGATGACGCGGGTGCTCTCCAACGGCCTCACCGCCTTCCGCTACGGCGATAAAAGATTCAACGAAAGGAACGCCTTTTTTGCCGACGAGCACTTCCCCGAATTCTTCGACCTCGAAATGACAAAAGGCAATCCCCGCACCGCGCTGGCCGATCCATACTCCGTAGTGCTCTCCGAGACCATAGCCCAAAAATACTTTGGCAGCGAAGACCCGATGAACAAAGTGGTGCGGCTGGACAACCAGTTGGACATGAAAGTGACCGGCGTATATAAATCCTTCCCTTCCAACTCGCACATGCACCCCGAGATGCTCATCTCTTTCAACACCCTCCGCGATACCGCGGTGTATGGCGAAGAGCAGTTGAGAACCAACTGGGGCAACAACTCATTCTTCACCTACCTGATGCTTCCCGACAACTTTGATCCGCAAAAGCTGGAAGCACAGTTCCCCGCCTTTCTGGACCGTCACCTGAACGACGGCGGCAGCATGAAGGCCAGCAAAGGCACACGCCTTACGCTTCGCAAGCTCGCCGACATCCATCTT
>DASWNB010000256.1:0-3133 GCA_036399455.1 Flavisolibacter sp.
CCTTCTACCCTTTACCTTCTACCTTTTCACCTTTTTAGAAGCCCCACCAAATAAAAAGCCCTGTCTCCGGACAGGGTTTTTGCATGGAGGGATGACCGCTTACCGACAACCGATGACCGCCCTTCGGTTGTCGGTTGTCGTTCATCGGTTATCTTCTCTGGTCATTTCCCAAGCATCTTAAGGATCTCCTTTTCAACCTGTTCCGCTGTCAGTTGCTCTTCATAAAAACTCCGGTAGCCGGTTTTGTTGTTGATGAAAAGGCTGGCGGGAATGGCGCCGGACCATTTCTCGTCCACGGCGGGACAGAAAAGATCGGCATTGGTTTCATCGAGGAAGGCGATGGGCGCCGTGAAGCCGCGCTTCGCGGCGAAGGTTTTAATTTTCTGGGGGAAAGCTTCCTTGGGATCGAGGCTGACCAGGATGAGCTGGACGCCCTCCTTTTCGTATTTCTTTGCCAGTTCCTGGAAATGGGGTATCTCTTCGATGCAGGGCTTGCAGAAGGTGGCCCAGAAGTTCAGGATGGTGGGCTTGTCGGTTTTCATGGCTGCCTGAAGGTCGGACAGTTTCCAGGCGGGCAGTTCCTGCGCTTTTGCCGTGGTAAGGGCAAGAAGGAAGAAGGAAAAGAAAATGCTTTTAATCATGTTGATTCAGTTTCCATTTTTCAAATAAGGCATCATATTCGGGCTGCTTCAGCTTTTGCCGGTCAAAATGTCCTGCGGCTTCTTTCTGCCGGAAGGCTTCGTAAAGCGTTACGGCGCAGGCCACGCTGATGTTCAGCGAACGGATCATGCCTACCTGCGGGATGATAAAATTGCCATCGGCCAGCGCCCTGATCTCTTCACTCACCCCCGAATGCTCGTTTCCAAAAACAAGAGCTACGGGCTGTGCCAGGTTCAGCTCATATAAACTTACAGCATCCGAGGAAAGATGGGTTGTTAAAATTAGGGGGTAGGTTTTGCGGAGGTCGGAAAAGCAGGCCTGCGGATCGTCGTACTGGTGCACGGTAAGCCATTTGGCGGCGCTGCTGCTGCTCCGGCTTCCCCATTTTTTATGCCGGGGGATGCGGGTATTGAGCACGAAGATCTCTTTTATGCCCACCGCATCGCAACTGCGCATGACGGCAGATATGTTATGCGGGTCGAAAACATTCTCCAGCACCACCGTCAGGTCGTCCTGCCTTTTGGAAAGCACATTTTCCAGCCTTTCGCGTCTTTCATTGGTCATGTGGTGGAATTTGTTCAAAGAAAAGGGATATGCGTGAATCGTCAATCGTCAATCGTGAAGGAGCCACGAAGGCACAGGGTACGCGAAGGATGCACGGAAGTAAGGATCGGTGGCCGGTGGCCGCTTATCGGCCGTCTATTCACGATTGACGATTCACGATTCTCGTTAGTATCTTCGGGCGGATGTCTATAGAAGTAGGAAATCTATTACTGATCGGCTCCATTTTACTGCTCATCAGCATCGTGGCGGGCAAGACCACCAACAAGCTGGGCGTGCCTACGCTTATCTTCTTCCTGGTGGTGGGCGTACTGGCCGGCTCCGAAGGCATCGGCGGCATTCATTTCGACAACGCCGCCATCGCCAAATTCATCGGCATCACTGCATTGAACTTCATCCTTTTTTCGGGCGGACTTGATACGCACTGGCAAACCATCCGGCCGATCCTGTGGCGGGGCATTGCGCTTTCCACCATCGGCGTTGTGCTGACGGCGTTATCGGTAGGCATTTTCGTTCATTATGCATTTGGCTTTACGCTCGCCGAAGGCATGCTGCTGGGGTCTATCGTTTCGGCTACTGATGCGGCGGCGGTCTTTTCCATACTGCGCAACAGGGGTATCGGCCTGAAAGGATACCTGCGGCCCGTGCTGGAACTGGAAAGCGGCAGCAACGACCCCATGGCGTATTTCCTTACCATTACGCTTACCGGCATCGTAGCCAGCGGCAGCGCCGATTTTGCTGAGCTGGTGCCTTCCTTTCTGAAGCAGTTTATCCTGGGCGGCGCTATCGGTTACCTGATGGGTCGCGGAAGCGTGTGGGTCATCAACAACATAAGGCTGGAAACGGAAGGACTATACCCGGTGCTTACGCTGGGACTGGCCATGTTCACGTATTCGGCAACGGCTTTTATCGGCGGCAACGGCTTCCTGGCCATTTATCTCTGCGCAGTGATAATGGGCAACAGCAACATGGTGCACCGCAGGAGCCTCATGCGCTTTTACGACGGGCAGGCCTGGCTGATGCAGATCGTTCTGTTCCTTACCCTGGGGCTGCTGGTCTTTCCTTCGCGGATTGAGCCGCTGGTGGGCATGGGGCTGCTGATCTCGGCCTTCCTCATCTTCATCGCACGTCCTTTGGCCGTGTTTGCCTCGCTGGCTTTCTTCCGCTCCAACATCAGGAGCAAGCTATTTATTTCGTGGGTGGGGTTGCGGGGCAGCGTGCCCATTGTGTTTGCCATGTATCCGCTGCTGGAGGGCATTCCCAAGGCTGATCTCATCTTTAATCTTGTATTCTTTATCTCGGTCACTTCGGTGCTGCTGCAGGGCACCACGCTTTCGTATGTGGCAAAGCTGCTGCACGTAGCCGTGCCGGCGAAGGCAAAAAGAAGGATTGGGCTGGACTTTGAAACCACGGACAGCATCAAGTCCGAAATGCAGGAACTGATCCTGAACGAAAGCTCTAAGGCGGTAGGTAAACGGATCGTTGAGCTGCGTATGCCGGCCACTGTGAACATACTCGCCATCAAACGGTCGGATGTGTATATTGCTCCCAACGGCTCCACCAAGCTCCAGGCCAACGACATTCTTTATGTGCTGGCGGAAGATAAAAGGTCCTTGGAAACGCTGGCGGATACGCTGGATATAAAGCTGTAGGTGACCGATGACCGATAAGAGACCACCGATGACCGAAGCTGCGTAAGAGAACGAAATGCCTGTCCTCCCAATTCCTAATACCTAATTCCCTGCCTTCCACCTTCTACCTTCTATCTTCCACCTTCTACCTTCCACCTTTTACCTTCCCCTCACCCAGTGATCTTCTTCAGCGAGGCGGAGTTGATGCAGAAGCGCAATCCCGTGGGCCGCGGGCCGTCAGGGAATACGTGGCCCAGGTGGGCTTCGCAGACGTTACACAG
>DASWNB010000257.1:0-2804 GCA_036399455.1 Flavisolibacter sp.
GGTCCTGGCCCAGCATTTTCTGCTTCTGGGTGATCATGGCGTCCACCTCGGGAAAACGGTCGGTACCATATTCCCTGGTGTGTTTTTTCGATTGGGCGGAAAGCGTCTGCAAGAATAGCAGGCAAATGGCCACTATACTGAATTTCAGGCAGTTATTTGTACGGAGATATGACATACTTACGGTGGATTTAAGGTTGGTTTGTGTTTTGCGGAATTTCTCTCGCCTGCGGGGCTGGAAACATGGCTCTGCCGGCAATTTAAGATTTACAAACGAAGCATAAAAAACCGGAGATATGAATTTATCCAATTTTACCATAAAAGCTGCCGAGGTGATCCAGCAATCGCAACAGCAGGCTTTCAATAATTCCAACGCCAATATTGAGACAGAACATATTCTCAAGGCGCTGCTGGAGCAGCAGGGTTCTCCCGTAGAATACCTGCTGAAAAAGAACTCCGTGAACGTGCAGCAACTGGAGAACAGGCTGGATGAGCAGATCGGCCGCCTGGGCAAGGTGAGCGGCGAGCCCGCCCAGTCCATTTCCCGCGACGCCAACAACGTGGTGCTCCGCGCAGGCGCCGCCCTGAAGAAGTTCAACGACGAATTTATTACGCCCGAACACCTGCTGCTGGCTCTTGTGCAGGGCAACGACAATACCGCCACCCTGCTGAAAGATTCCGGCCTTACCGAAAAAGGCCTCGAATCTGCCATCAATGAGCTGCGCAAAGGCTCCACCGTTACTTCCCAAACGCAGGAAACCCAGTTCAATACACTGAATAAATACGCCAAGAACCTGAACGAGCTGGCCCGCCAGGGCAAGCTGGACCCGGTTATCGGCCGCGACGAAGAGATCCGCCGTACCCTGCACATCCTTTCGCGCCGCAGCAAGAACAACCCCATATTGGTAGGTGAGCCCGGCGTGGGTAAGACCGCCATCGCCGAAGGCCTGGCCATACGCATCGTCAACGGCGACGTTCCCGAAAACCTGAAGTCCAAGATCATCTACGGCCTCGACATGGGCCAGTTGATCGCCGGCGCCAAGTACAAGGGTGAGTTCGAAGAAAGGTTGAAAGGCGTGATAAAGGAAGTAGCCACCAGCGACGGAGAGATCATCCTGTTTATCGACGAGATACATACGCTGGTAGGCGCCGGCGGCGGCGAAGGCGCTATGGACGCGGCCAACATACTGAAGCCCGCCCTGGCCCGCGGCGAGCTGAGAGCTATCGGCGCCACCACCCTCAACGAGTACCAGAAATATTTTGAAAAAGACAAGGCGCTCGAGCGCCGCTTCCAGAAAGTGCTCATCGACGAGCCCAGCATGGAAGACGCCATCTCCATCCTGCGCGGCCTGAAGGACCGTTACGAAACGCACCACCACGTGCGCATCAAGGACGACGCCATTATTGCCGCCGTGGAGCTGTCCGTTCGCTACGTCACCGACCGCTTCCTGCCCGACAAGGCCATCGACCTGATTGATGAAAGCGCCGCCAAGCTGCGCCTGGAGATGAATTCCATGCCCGAAGAGCTGGACAAGCTGGAAAGGCAGATACGCCAGTTGGAGATCGAGCGGGAAGCCATCAAGCGCGAGAACGACGAGGAAAAGCTGAAGGACCTGAGCACCACCCTGGCAAATCTTGCCGTGGAGCGTGATACGCTCAAAGCCAAATGGCAGGAAGAAAAAGACCTGCTGGAAAAGATACAGAACGCCAAGGCCGCCATCGAAAACCTGAAGCAGCAGGCCGAGCAGGCCGAACGCGAAGGCGACTACGGCAAGGTAGCCGAGATCCGCTACGGCCGCGTAAAGGAGCAGGAGCAGGTAATTGCCACCCTCTCCGACCAGTTGGATGAGCTGAGCCAGAACAGCAAGCGCCTGATGAAGGAAGAAGTGGATGCTGAAGACATTGCCGAAAGCGTTGCCAAGGCTACCGGCATTCCCGTGAGCAAGATGATGCAGAGCGAACGCGACAAGCTGCTGAACCTGGAAGAAGAGCTGCACCGCCGCGTTGTAGGCCAGGACGAAGCCATCACCGCCGTAGCCGATGCCATCCGCAGGAGCCGCGCCGGGCTGCAGGACCCCAAGCGCCCCATCGGTTCCTTTATCTTCCTGGGCACCACAGGCGTAGGTAAGACCGAACTGGCCAAAGCCCTTGCCGAATACCTGTTCGACGACGAGCACATGATGACGCGCATAGATATGAGCGAATACCAGGAAAAGCATTCCGTATCGAGGCTGGTAGGCGCTCCTCCCGGGTACGTAGGCTACGATGAAGGCGGCCAACTTACCGAAGCCGTGCGCCGCAAGCCCTACCAGGTAGTGCTGCTGGACGAGATAGAAAAGGCGCACCCAGACGTATGGAACATCATGCTCCAGGTGCTGGACGACGGCCGCCTGACCGACAACAAAGGCCGTGTGGTGAACTTCAAGAACACCATCATCATCATGACCTCCAACCTGGGCTCACACATCATACAGGAGAACTTCGAAGACGTGACCGAAAGGAACAAGGACATCGTTGTGGAAAAGACGAAAGATGAAGTGATGACCCTGCTGCGCCAGACCATCCGCCCCGAGTTCCTGAACAGGGTGGATGAAGTGATCCTCTTCGAGCCTTTAATGAAGAAGGAGATCAGGGGCATCCTGCGCATACAGTTGGACAACCTCCGCAACCTGGTAGCACAGAGCGGCATCCAACTGAAATTCTCCGAATTCCTGATCGACCACCTTGCGGAAAACGGCTTCGATCCCCAATTCGGCGCCCGCCCGCTGAAGCGCCTGATCCAGAAGGAGATCGTGAATGGCCTGAGC
>DASWNB010000258.1:0-2037 GCA_036399455.1 Flavisolibacter sp.
CTGTTTTGCGGTGAGCGCAGGACCAGCTCTTCTCCATCATTATCCAGCGAAGGGAAGCCACCTACGCCAACCGTTCTGCCATAAGGTGCAAGTAAGGAAGCGTTCGCGACGGAGCAGAGAATAAGGGAACTGTCCGGCTGAAGGATGAAGCCAGTGTTTATGGTAGCAGTACCCGAAGCATCGGAGAGCCTCCATCCCAGCAGCGGCAGGGGTGTGGCGGAAACGTTTCTTATCTCAATATATTCAACACCCGGTAAGCCCACAGCCGGCGAAGGATCAGCCATGATCTCACAAATCACTACATCATAGCGGCCTGCCTGCTGCGCCCCGAGAGAGGAGAGGAGCAGCAGGCTGCAAAACATAAGTATGATCTTCGGCGTGAACATAGAGGCAAATTAGTTTGGTGGCGAAAGACGCGTATGAGAAAAAGCACAGAATCTTTTGGGAAAAAACCCTTTTTCAAATAGTTTCGCGACCGAATGAAACAATCAAAGCATACCAAACAGGTGAAGAAACATTTTTCCTCCGGGGAAGGTGCATGATGTTTGTATGTTCAACAATAATCGCAGCCTTCCGGATACGGGAGGCTTTTTTTTAAACTAATGGGCCCAGGCCCGCTGAAAAAACAACCATTATGAAAATTGCAGTCGTAGGCGCTACCGGCCTCGTGGGCACGAAAATGCTCCAGGTACTGGCCGAAAGGAATTTCCCCGTTACGGAACTCATACCCGTAGCTTCCGAGAGAAGCATAGGCAAGGAAGTGGAGTTCAGGGGTAAGCCCTATAAGGTAGTAGGCATGGAAGACGCCATTGCGGCTGCACCCGCCATAGCACTGTTTTCGGCGGGAGGAAGCACTTCGCTGGAATGGGCCCCACGCTTTGCCGAAGCAGGCATTACGGTTATCGACAATTCCTCCGCCTGGCGCATGGACCCTTCCAAGCCGCTGATCGTTCCTGAAGTAAACGCCCATGTGCTTCGCCCCGAGGACAAGATCATTGCCAATCCCAATTGCTCCACCATACAGATGGTGGTAGCGCTCAATCCCCTGCACCTCCGTTACCGCATCAAAAGAGTAGTGGTAAGCACCTACCAGAGCGTGACCGGCACAGGAAAGAAAGCCGTTGACCAGCTCTTTAATGAGCGCCAGGGAAAGCAGGGTGAGATGGCTTATAAATACCAGATAGACCTGAACGCCATTCCCCAGATAGACGTGTTCCTGGAGAACGGCTATACCAAGGAAGAAATGAAGATGGTGAACGAAACCCGCAAGATCATGGGCGACGATTCCATCCGCTTAACCTCCACCACGGTCCGCATCCCCGTTATGGGCGGCCACAGCGAAAGCGTGAACGTGGAATTTGAAAAGGATTACGACCTCGATGAAGTAAAAAAGCTTCTCTCCGAAAGTCCCGGCGTTATTGTCCAGGACGATACCGCGCAGCAGGTCTACCCCATGCCTTTATGGGCGCATGAAAGGGATGAAGTATTCGTTGGCCGCCTCCGCCGCGATGAAAGCCAGCCCAACACCCTCAACATGTGGATCGTAAGCGATAACCTCCGCAAAGGAGCGGCGACGAACGCGGTGCAGATAGCGGAAAGGATTGCTCGTCAATTGTGAATCGTCAATCGTCAATCGTGAATCGTCAATCGTGAATGGGTTCGTTTCGGGAGTGAGATGCTGTTCATTAGCAGGCAGTCTCATTTTAGAGCAAATACTCAATATTTAATATGTCAATGTTCAATAATCAAGTAGGTCTCCGAATTGGAAACACTTGAGAATTGAGCATTGACATATTGAATATTGAACATTAAACAGGCTGCCAACTCCAATAATGCATCTTCCACAACAAACGACCCATTCACGGTTGACGATTGACGATTCACAACATCCACCATTCACGATTCCGCCGTGCGGTTAATAAACTTCAGCAGCGGCTGAAGCGCATCGAAGGCAGTAACGGTTTTCCTGTGAATGGCGGCTGTGGTGAGGTCTTCGTCCTTAACGTGGGTTTCGGCGATGAAGCTTTTGAGCCTGAG
>DASWNB010000259.1:0-4178 GCA_036399455.1 Flavisolibacter sp.
AAGCGATCTTAAATACTGGGACAATGCCGTTGCCAAGCAGTACGGCATCCGTGCCATTCCCCAGAACTTCCTCGTCGACCCCTCAGGCCGCATCATTGCCCGCAACCTCTCCGGCGAAGAGCTGGAAGCGAAGCTGGCGGAAGTGATAAAGTAGGGTGGAAGGCGAAAGGTAAAAGGCGGAAGGCTCCCTGGAGCAGTCAGTCTTTACTGGATGTGAGGCCGTTTGGAACGGAATATTCAATAATCAATGTTCAATGCTCAATTCTCAGGTATGTCTCCGATTGGAAACTCACTTGAAGATTGAGCATTGAACATTGATTATTTCTTTATAATGAATCTTACCGCAGGTAAAGACTGACCGTACCTGAAGAGCCTTCTACCTTATGCCTTCCGCCTCTCCGCCTTCTAAGGCTCCATCAATCATCTTCTCCAGCGTTTGAAGGCGGCTGCTGACATTGTCGAGGTTGACCAGGTTGGAAATGGAGGCGTTTTGTTCGGTGGCGAACCAAACCAGCACCATGGCTATGTAATCCTGCATATCCTTTCCCGCAAACTGGGTTTTAAATTCAATGAGCTTGTCATTGATGGTTCGGACGGTCTTACGCACCACTTCCTCATCCCGTGGATGGATGCGTACCCGGTAGTTGCGGTCGCCGATGAGCAGGTTGAGGGGTATAAGTTCGTTGTTCATGTGGTGAATGTCGTGAATCGTCAATCGTGAATGGTTAACCGCTGAGCGGCCACATAACGATGGCTAGCAGCTAGCAGCTTTTTAAGTAACAAATGCCCGTAGCTAAACGTAACAAAGCCATCAGCTAACAGCTATCAGCCAACAGCTTTCCTCACTGGCTTAAAAAAGAAATACACCTGTCTATCTCCTTTATATAATGATTGATCTTCTTCTCCAGTTCCCGCTTGTCCTGGTCGTTCATTTCGCCGGAGGCGAGCTTCAGGATGGAGATCTGCTGTTCCATCGCTTCCAACTTTTGCTGTGAGCCCAGTTCCTTCTGGCGGCACAGGTTCAGTTCTTCCCTGAGCCGCTCATTGTCCTTCTGGAGCCGCTGGTATTGCTTCAGCAGTAGCTGGAGCTTTTCGTTCAGTGCGTTGAATTGCTGGTCAACCGTCATGTTATTTCCTGATCTCCGCAGAGAGTTCTTTCTCTAAGGTAGTCATGATCCTGTTCATCCAGGAATCAATTTCCTTATCCGTTAGCGTTTTTTCCTCGTCCAAAAACGTGAAGTTGATGGCCATGGATTTCTTGTCCTGCCCTATCTTTTCGCTCTCGAATACATCGAAGAGTTTTACGTCCTGCAGCTTGTTGAGCTTCAGCTTCCCGATCTGGTCCCTGATCTCCTGGTATTTCATGGTGCGGGGCACTACCAGCGCCAGGTCCCTTTCCACGGCGGGATAGCGGGGAATCTCTTTGAAACGAACCCCGTTATCCGAATATTTCAGTATTACATCCCAGTAAAAATCTGCTGCAAACACCGGCTGCCGTATGTCGAAACGGCCGGTAAGTGCAGGGCTTATCCTTCCCAGGTCCAGCAGCTTTTCACCATTTATAGTTATGCTCAGTCCCGATGAATAGGAGGGATGCTCCAGGGTTTCCCATTTTTCCGAACGCATGCCCAGGCTGTTCAGCAGGGCTTTTGCAGTGCCTTTCAACAGGTAAACATCGGCTGCGGGTCTTTTCTGTTTCCAGTGCGACTCACCGAGGCTGCCGGTAACATACAGGCAAAGATGGTTTGCTTCCGGGTAACGTCCATCTCCCGAAGTATTATAGGTTTTGCCGAATTCAAAAAGTTTCAGGTCGCTGTTCTTGCGGTTGATGTTGAAAGCCATCACGGCCAGCGCTGTATGCAGCATGGAAGGACGCATGACGTCGAGTTCCCTGCTCAGGTTATTCATCAGCTTCACCGACTGCTGCAGCTCGGCTTCGGTAAGCCAGGCCGAGTTGGTGATGGAGTTGGTGAGTATTTCCGTGTATCCCAATCCGGTCAGCACACCCGATATTTTTTCCTTCAGTTGATTGGGCTTGTGCAGTTCCTCGATGGAAGGACTGATGGTAATGACGGAAGGTATATTTATATTATCAAGACCGTCTATCCGCAACACTTCTTCCACTATGTCGGCGGGCAGCGATACATCGGGCTTGTGATAAGGCACCGAAACCGAGATGGCATCAATTCCTTCACGCAGCATTCCGAAGCCCAGGTTTTCCAGTATGTTCTTTACCGTGTCCTGGTGGTAGTTCTTGCCACTAAGCTTTTTCAGGTAATGATGCTTGAGCGATACTTCTTTCTTAGGTTGAGGATCGGGGTAGATATCGACCAGCTCCGAAGCAATTTCGCCGCCGGCTACCTGCTTGATGAGGTAAGCGGCACGTTTGGCTACGTTAACAGTATTAGATATGTCGATGCCTTTTTCGTAACGCATGGCCGCATCGGTACGCAACTGGTGGCGGAACGATGTTCTGCGGATGGTGACGGGATCGAAGAAAGCGCTTTCAAGGAAGATGTTGGTGGTGGTTTCCTTCACCCCGCTTTTCAATCCGCCAAACACACCGGCGATGGTCATGCCATCCTGAGCGTTGCAGATCATAAGGTCTTCACCGCTGAGCTTTCTTTCCTTTTCATCCAGCGTAATAAATTTAGAACCTTCGGGAAGCTTTTTTACGATCACCTGCTGCCCGGTGATTTCATCATAATCAAAGGCATGGAGCGGCTGCCCGGTTTCGTGGAGGATGAAGTTGGTAATGTCCACGATGTTGTTAATGGAGCGGAGGCCGATTGCCTTCAATCTTTCCTGCAGCCACCGCGGCGACGGCTGCACCTTTACGTTAGCCAGGCAAATGCCCGAATACCTGCGGCAGGCATGTGTGTCTTCGAGGCGTACGGAAATGCTGAGTGAATTGTTATCGGGCTTAATATTATTGTTTGGTATGACGGGCCTGAGCGGTTTTTTGTCGTGGTGGGAAAGATAGGCGCATACGTCGCGGGCTACGCCCCAATGGCTCATGGCGTCCATACGGTTGGGGGTGAGTCCTATTTCATAAATGATGTCGCTGTAAGGCTTGAAATAATCGGCGGCGGGTGTGCCCACGGCTGTATTACCGGGCAGCACTATGATGCCGGCGTGCGATTCTCCCACTCCTATTTCATCTTCGGCGCAGATCATGCCGTGGCTTTCAACGCCTCTTATTTTGGCCACTTTCATGGTAAGGGGATCGCTGGTGGCGGGGTAGATGGTAGTGCCTACGGTGGCCACCACTACTTTTTGTCCTGCGGCCACGTTCGGTGCACCGCACACGATCTGGAGGGGCTCGCCCCGTCCTGTATTTACCTTGGTAAGCCTGAGCTTGTCTGCATTGGGGTGCTGCACAGCTTCCAGCACTTCGCCTATGACCAGCCCTTTAAGACCGCCCTTCACTTCTTCATAAGCGTGCATTTTCTCGACTTCCAGCCCTATGGACGTCAGTATCCTCGAAAGCCTTTCGGGGTCCACTTCCACGGGCAGGTATTCGCTCAGCCATTTGTATGAAATCGTCATTCTTGTAAAGATTTTCCTAAGCGGGCAAAGATAGGGTAGAGGGGTAGAAGGTGAAAGGTAAAAGGTGGAGGAATTAGGAATTGGGAATTAGGTGGCTGCGCTGCGCTTGCAGGATTAACCGCCAGGACGCCAGGACGCAAGAATTTCACGCAAAGGCGCAGAGACGCAAAGGAGATAAGCACCCGGTGGTCGGGCGTCTCTTATCGCTTATCTTCTCGCGTCCTGGCGTCTTGGCGGTTAATCCTGGCTTTGCGTCTTCTTCTTCTCCGCGTCTCCGCGTGAAACCCTGTGTGCCTCCGCTTCTTCGCGTGAAACCTCTGCAAGAGAGGGCTGCGGATACGGTGAAACCCTTACTGGATGGGACTTTTACGAAGTGAAAGTTCGCGGCCCGAGGGCTGAAAGGCTTGCCAGGCAAGGGTTACACAGGAAAAAAAGAAGGTGCCCGGAAGCCTCTATCCGCTGTAACCCCATTCTGTGGGTAGAACCAGACTGCCAAGCATTCCGGGAAGTATTTTTTTTAAGGGGTATTTGTGCACATCTATCGGAGGGATGGGAAAATAATGGCATTTTTGTGGATAACCGGGTGGGAATTGTGAAGCAGCCAGTGAATAACGGGTTAATACAAAAAC
>DASWNB010000260.1:0-2775 GCA_036399455.1 Flavisolibacter sp.
TATCATGCTCCATCCCAGGTAACCGGCTACGCACAGCACCAGGAGGGCAGCAGCCCATTGCACACGGGGAGATTTCTTCTTCTGTGCTTTTTGCTTGAACATCCAGTTCGTGTACTCTTCTTCCACATCGTTTATGGAGCGGGCATAGCGGGTTTGCGTCTCCGGGAGTTGGGCGCTGCTTTCCGCTGCCTGCGACTGTATCCTTTTCCGCAGTTCTTCGGCTTTCTGCTCCAGCATATCCGCAGTGCTGGCCTGTGCCTGTGGTTGCGGCTGGGGCGGTGGTTGTGGCTGGAATTGCTGCGGCTGTTGTTGCGGTTGAGCGGCGGGACGGGCGGCAGCGTTTTGGGGCAGGCTGACAAATATTTTCTTGGACGCAGGTTTTGGCTCCGGGATGGATGGGATGGCAGCCTGGGGGGATGGTTCTGCCGGAGGAGCGCCCGTGGCGGAAGCCACGTAAGGTTTTAATGTTTCGATCTCACCCGGGTAGGACCAGCCGAAGCTTTTTCCTTCCACCCAGATAAGGTCGAACGGTTTAAGAGGAAGATTGGTTAATTCCTCCAGGCTATAAGGCCCGGTTTGCTGATTGTTTCGCAGAAGCAAATAAACCTTGTTCATAGCGCTTTTTATTTAAAAGATCGGGAAAGTATGGTTCTGGTACCCTGGGAGAACGCAGCCTCTGCCCGGCGTATTGTATGCGGTTCTCTTAAACAAAACTTAAGAAGAGGAGGGAGGGTGAAGGGTAGAAGGCGGAAGGGAGATGGGAGATAGGAGATGGAATTAGGAATTGGGAATTAGGGATTAGGGAGAAGCTTAAATGCCAGGGTGCCGGGCTGGAAAATCGGTTCCGGGTGGTCTCTTATCGGTTATCCTCCCCAATTCCTAATCCTCAATCCCCATTCCTCCTGCCTTCTGCATTATATTTGAATATACCTTTAAAAATGGCCCTTTGAGAGTTATTGAATTGTATGCCGGCATGTGTGATTTCAAGGCCCTGCCGGGATTGTGCCGCTTCCTGCTGGAGTCGCACCTCGATGCGTTCTCCGCCGAGCAACTGCGCCTGTCCCGCCAGATGGACCTGCCCCTGCTCCGGCGGCTGCAACACCTTAATGATGACCTGCTGATACAGATCACCAGGACCAGTATGGTGGAATATCTCCAGTACCTCAGCGAGAACAAGGCCCTCGAACAGATTGAAATTTCCCTGGACAGGTGGGTGCGCGACCAGTTGGAAGTGATCGGCAAGTTCGAGCTGCAGGCAGAAGATATCTCGATGGTGAACCACGTAAGGGCCGTGGCCTTCAGGAATTTCATCTCCAAATACACCCGGGACCCGGGGCAAATACTGGAGCTTATTGATGAACTGGACCGCTACTTCACCGCATCCACCACTGCTTCCATGAATACTTATATCGTGCTGCTGAAAGAGCAGATAGAAAAGCACGAAAGGGAACTCCTGGAAGCGCAACGCATCGCCCATATAGGCAGTTTTGAATGGAACCTGGACGAGAATAAAGCCCACAACTCACCGGAGATCAGGCAAATCCTGGAGCTGGACGATGAAGAGGGAGGTTTTGAGAAGTTCCTGGAATACGTGCACCCCGACGACCGCGCCAGGTTGCAGGAAGGCCTGTCAGGCGCTAAAAAAGAAGGTCATTTTGATTGCGAATACCGCTACTGCAGGAATGGAAGAATGAAGTACATCTGGTCAAGAGGAATCATCATTCCGGAAGGAGACCACCTCAAGCTGGTGGGCACCGTGCAGGATATTACGGAAAGAAAGATAGCGGAGCAGGCGCTTGTGGAGAAAACGCATGCGCTGGAACGCTCCAACGAAAGCCTCCAGCAGTTTGCCTACGTAGCCAGCCACGACCTGAAAGAGCCGCTGCGCAAGATCGCCACCTTTACCGATATGGTGCTTACGGAGGAAGAAGGCCTGTCGCCTGATTCACGCCGCGGGCTGGAAAAAGCACACCTTTCCGCCACGCGTATGCGCCAGATGATCGACGGCATCATGGCTTATTCCACCCTTACCCAATGGGAAGAACGTGCAGACTACCAGATGGACGACCTCGTAAAGGAAGCCGTTGAGATACTGGAGCAGAGCATAGAAGACAAAAAAGCCGTCATTAGTTACGGAGGTCTTCCCAGGGTACACGTGGTGCCTTCGCAGTTCAGGCAATTGTTCCAGAACCTTATTTCCAATTCGCTCAAATTTTCTCACCCCGGTGTATCGCCGGAGATCACCATCACCCATAAAATACTCACCCGCGACGATCCCCGCACCGCGCAACTCATCAAGGCCGACCGCTACCTGGAAGTTTCGGTAAAAGACAACGGCATCGGTTTCAACGTGGAATTCGTCAACAAAATATTTGACCTCTACAGCCGCCTTCACAGCAGATCGGAGTACGAGGGCAGCGGCCTGGGTCTCGCCATCGCCAAGCGCATCATCGACAACCACAACGGCATCATCCGCGCCACCTCCGAAGAAGGAAGCGGAGCGTGCTTTAGCTTTGTGATACCGCAATGAGGGGTGGCAATCGTGAATCGTCAATCGTGAATAGGTCGTTTAGCGGAGAAGATCCTTTTCTTTGGGAAGTTTTTTAATTCAGTGCTCAGGTTCAAGCGTCTTTAATTTTGATAATACTTCATCAGAAATTTTTCAGTTTTAAATTTAAAAACTAGTAGAACGGCATCAGGTACAATACACCCGCTCCCTCCGAAAATAACCCATTCACGATTCACGATTCACGATTGACGATTGACGATTGACGA
>DASWNB010000261.1:0-2718 GCA_036399455.1 Flavisolibacter sp.
ATTATAAATACGGTGGTGTGATGTACTCCGGCACGAATGCCAGGGCTTACAGCATGGGCCTGCACAAGGAAACCCTCGAAGGCCGCGAATCGGGCATACAGGTGAGCGGCGTGAACGATGCAGGCAACTCCGTTACGCAGACCATCTCCGCACAGGAGTATTATGGAGCGCTGGCGAATATCTCGGCGGTGCAGACCTACAATGCCGATTTTATCAAGATGCGTTCGCTCACTCTTTCGTACACTGTTCCCGGCACGGTGCTGCGGAACAAGGTGCAGGGCATCACGCTGTCGCTGGTGGGACGGAACCTCTTCTACATCAAGAAGAGCACGCCCAACATCGACCCGGAGGCCAATTACAGCAACGGGTTTTCCTTTGGCCTTGAATACGCCAGCCTTCCCGGCACAAGGTCTTACGGTCTTAACCTGAACGTTCAATTCTGATCACCACCAAAAACAAGAATATGAAATCTGCATATAAACTCATCTTGCTTCCCGTGCTGGCAGGGCTGGTCTTTGCCGGTTGCACCAAGAATTTCGAGGAGCTGAATACCGACCCGAACAGCGTAACGGTCAATAATTATTCACCCGTTTACAACCTTTCCCGTGCACAGCTTGAATTTACCGGCAACAACGACTTCAGCTACGAAACATGGCGCGTGAACATCATCTACGCCAGCATGATGATGCAGCAGCTCGCCAACGCCAGTTGGTACGCAGGCGACAAGTACATCCAGAACGACGCATGGGCCTCCGCCCTCTTCGACGTGGCCTACCGCGACCAGGTGAAGTACGTGGTGGACCTGCTCCAGATAACAAAGGACAAGCCCAATCTTTCCAACCTTCACCAGATGGGCCGCATCATGCGGGTGATGATCATGCACCGCATCACGGATGTTTATGGCGATGTTCCCTACACTGAAGCCGGCCTCGGCTACTACGGCCGGGTGTTCACTCCCAAGTACGACAAGCAGCAGGATATTTACATGAACATGCTCACTGAGCTCGACCAGGCCGCACAGGCGCTCGATGTTGCCAAGGATAATCCCGGCACCGGCGACCTTATCTACCGCGGGGCCGGCAACTCCGTGCAGTTGTGGAAAAGACTGGCTTATTCCATGATGCTGCGCCTGGCCATGAGGCTTACCAAGGCGGATGCTGCCACTGCAAAGACGTGGGCCGAGAAAGCAGTTGCAGGCGGCGTGATGCAATCCAATGCGGACAATGCCTACGTGCTCCACGATGCCACCGGCGGACGCATCACCGTGAATCGCAACAGCAATATCCTGAGCGGCGAATGGAACGCCACCGGCACCGGCGAAGTATTCCTCAGCAGGACCTTTGTGGACTTCCTGAAGAACAACAACGATCCCCGCCTCCAGTATATGTCTCGTGTAAGATCCAGCGGCAGCAGCGCGCCTGCAGACCAGATAGGACTTCCCAACGGCTACGACCAGAACGGCGGCGCCACCGACGTATCAAAGGCGCCCGGCTATCCCGGCAGCATCAACAACTATTCAACCGTTCGTGCGGACATCATGCTGAAGCTCGATGCGCCTACCTTCCTGGTGACCTATGCACAAACGGAGCTCCTGCTGGCAGAAGCCGCCAAAAGGGGATGGAACGTAAGCGGAAGCGCGGCCACGCACTACAGCAACGGGGTTCGCGCAGCCATGAAGCAGCTTACGCAGTACAACTCGGCCGTTACCATTTCAGATGCGCAGATTGATGCCTACCTCGCTGCCCATCCATACAACGATGCCGTGGGTTTTGAGCAGATCAACACCCAGTACTGGGCTGCCAGCTTCCTTGACTGGTACGAAACCTGGGCCAACTGGAGAAGAAGCGGCTACCCTGCGCTCACTCCCGTGAACTATCCAGGCAACGCCACGGGCGGACAGATCCCCAGGCGCATGCTTTACCCTGCCTCCGAGTCGTCGGCCAACGCCTCCAACTACCAGGAAGCCATCAGCCGCCAGGGAGCGAATAGCTTTACTACCAGGGTATGGTGGGATAAGTAATTAGGAATTGGAATTGGTAACCGCAAAGAACGCAAAGGGTACGCAAAGAAAACGCAAAGGGCTGTCTCAACGGTCCTCCTTTGCGCTCCTTGGCGGTACTTTGCGTTCTTTGCGTTTAAAATTCCCTCACTAAAATTCTGATACCCTGAAATCAACTAAATTCATCTGCTGAATCTTGTTCCATGAAGAAAATCACCCTTATATTTTTTGTTTGCCTTATCAGCTTTCTTGCCTTTGCCCAGAAGCCTCCGGTGTCGGGGCTGCACCTGAATTACGAGATAGTAAGGAATGATGTGGGAGGGAAGAGGATATTTCTTTCCGCACTGACGCTTGCGAATAAAAGCAATACGGCGCTTCCTGCCAGCGGCTGGAGCATCTTCTTCAATTTTCCCCGGCTTATTCATTCCGCCAGCGTGTCGCCAAAGATGCAGGTGGAGCACATAAACGGCGATTTCTACCGGATGACGCCAACCGCACAATTTACAGGGCTTCGTCCTTCCGATACGGTGCGGGTGGAATTCACGGCAGGCGCCTGGGGCACCAGCATCACCGATGCTCCCGGCGGCATTTACCTGGTGTGGGATGAAGAGCCCGCAAAAGGACATCTCTTCTCCAACTACACCGCGCAGCCCGCCACAAGACCCGAACAGTACAATCGCTATGCAGGCGATAAATACGAGGTCTACACCCCCGAAAAA
>DASWNB010000262.1:0-2533 GCA_036399455.1 Flavisolibacter sp.
GCTCGGTGCGAAATATCGTGAACATGGCTACCATAGCCGTGATAGATGCCCAGATAAGAAGCCAGGCTTCGCCCGAAGAGGTAGTGAAGCGTTCGCCCTGGTGGAAGCGGCTGAAAAAGGAAAAAAGAGGGTGATGAGCAACAACCTTAAGGCGGATTTGTTTAGTTTCAGGAAGAAAATTCAAGAAGAAATAAAATTATGACGTTCCTAAGCGAGGTAGGCAAGTATATAATGATGCTCAAAGGCATGTTTTCCAAACCCGAGAACTGGAAAATGTACTGGAAGGAATTCATGCACCAGTGTGCGGAGATCGGCATTGGTTCGCTGAGTATCGTAGCTATCATCTCGGTCTTTATCGGGGCGGTATCGGTGGTGCAGACCGCCTACCAGCTCACTTCTCCCCTCATTCCCCGCTATACCATTGCCCAGATAGTAAGGGACACGGTCATCCTTGAATTTGCGCCTACGCTGGTATGTATCGTACTGGCCGGTGTGGTGGGCAGCAAGATCGCCGGCGAATTGGGTAACATGAGGGTGTCCGAGCAGATCGACGCCCTGGAGATCATGGGCATCAATACAAAGGCTTACCTGGTGCTGCCCAAGATCGCCGCCGCCCTGGTAGTGATACCCATGCTGGTGGTAATGGCAGCGGCCCTCGGCCTTTGGGGCGGAAGGCTGGCCGGAACCATGGCCGGCATCATCTCCACCGCGGAATACGACAAGGGCCTGCTCACCGGTTTTATACCCTACAACACCTTTTTCGCCATCATCAAGGGATACACTTTTGCCTTCCTTATCTCCAGCATTTCTTCCTACTTCGGTTACCACGTAAAGGGAGGAGCCCTCGAAATAGGCCGCGCCAGCACCCGCTCCGTAGTAGTAAGCTGTATCTCTATCCTTTTTGCGGACTATATTTTGTCGGCGTTGCTGCTGTAACGGATGACCGGTTAGTGATAACCGACAACCGGGGGATAACCGTTCTGGCAATCGATTATCGGTCGTCGGTGGTCCCTAATCGGTCATCCCTACGTGCTTTGCGGTTAAAACATTAATTTCAATACCCGGAATGCTGTAGGCGGCCCATCTCGCAGCTCGAAACTCACCACTCGCAGCTTGCTCACTGGCTTAATGCTTGCAGCTAACAGCTTGTAGCTATGATTGAAGTAAAAAATTTAAAGAAAGGATTTAACGGCAAGATCATCCTTGACGACGTGGACGCAGTGATGAAGCCGGGACAGAGTAACCTCATTATTGGAGCCAGCGGCAGCGGTAAAACGGTGCTGATGAAATGCCTGGTAGGGTTATTCAAGCCCGACAGCGGCTCCATCCTGTACGATGGACAGGATTTCACCGCCATGAGCACCGAGGAGAGAAAAGAGGTCCGCAAGGAAATAGGCATGCTCTTCCAGGGCTCCGCCCTCTTCAGCAGCATGACCGTTGAAGAGAACATCGTTTTTCCCCTCGACATGTTCACCCGCACCACCCGCAAGCAAAAGATCGACCGCGTAAACGAAGTACTTGAACGCGTAAACCTCAAGGGCGCCAACAAGAAATTCCCGGCAGAGCTCAGCGGCGGTATGATGAAGCGCGTAGGCATCGCCCGCGCCATCGTACTCAATCCCAAATACCTGTTCGTGGATGAGCCCAACTCCGGCCTTGATCCCCAAACCTCGGGACTGATCGACCAACTCATTAAAGAGATCACCCTCGAATACAAGATCACCACGGTCATCAACACCCACGACATGAACAGCGTGATGGAAATGGGCGACCATATTATTTATATGCACCAGGGCAAGAAAGAGTGGGAAGGCAACAGCAAGCAGATCATCTTCAGCAAGAACGAAAGGCTGAACGACTTCATCTTCGCTTCCGAGTTCCTCAAAGACGCCAAGGATATGCGTATGCTGGAGGAAACCGGCCACATCCCCGACGACCGGAATATTGAGCAGATGATCCGCGACGCGGACGAGCCCATGATACCACCTCGGGAAAACAACGAGTCTTCATGAAGAAAATAGCAGGCCTCCTCCTGGCTTTCGCCATCACCACCCTTCTTTCCGCCCATGAATTCTGGCTTCAGCCCGACAAGTTCATGTACCGCTGGAACGAACAGGTAAATATCAAATTCCTCGCAGGCCAGAACTTTACCGGCAGCAACTGGACCGGCAACCGTTCCCGCATCAACACCCTTCACCTCCATTTCGGCGACGTAACCGACAACATCTCTGCTTCCCTCAGCGATGCAAAAGGTGATTCCCTGCAACTCACCCTTACCGATGAAGGCACGGCCATGGTAACCTTCAACAGCCAGAACAGCTTCATAGAACTGAAAGCACAGGAGTTCAACGATTACCTGGTGGAAGACGGACTGCCCGAGGCACTTGAATACCGCAAACAGCACGGCGAGACAGACAGCACGGGCCGCGAGTATTTCCAGCGCAGCACCAAGACCATCTTCCAGGTAGGCGGCAAGCTCACCGATCTTTACAGGAAAGAAACCGGTCTTCCCCTCGACATCATACCCCAAACC
>DASWNB010000263.1:0-6533 GCA_036399455.1 Flavisolibacter sp.
AAGGGTCGCAAGCTCCCAAAAACCCTAAGGCCGCTTAAGGCCTTCTCTTTGCGCTCTTCTTATGTTTATAACTCCGGAGGCGTGGGAACACTAAAAGAAACAGGAGAGAAAGAGTGCGGTTCAAACGACCGTTTCTTTGCCTTTCCTTTGCGCCTTTCCCGCCTGCTGCGGGACAAGTGCGTGAAGTCTCCTCGCGTCTTCGCGCCTTGGCGGTTAAACCAGGAAAACTTACCCTACGGAGACTTCGAAGCAAGGCCTGCGGATAATGTCTATATGGTATGACTTATTGAATATTGAATATTCAAAAGGAACTGCTGCTATCGTAAAACATCTTCCTCCGTAAACGACCTATTGACGATTGACGATTGACGATTCACGATTCACGATTCACGATCTTCTCATACACCCCCTCTATCTTCCTCGTCATTTCTTCCGCATTATACTTCTCCATCACCGTTTCGATGGCTTTGCGGCTGAATTGGTGGCGCAGGTTTTCGTCCTGGCTTAGCTGGGTGAGAGCGGAGGCGAGATTGCTTACGAGGCTGGCGGTGTCCACTAGAAGGCCGTTGTGGTTGTGGCGGATGATCTCACTGGTGCCGTCCACGTTGGAGGCGATGATGGCCTTACCCATGGCCATGGCTTCGAGGAGGCCGATGGGGAGGCCTTCCCAGAGGGAGGGAAGCACGAAAATGTCGGCGGATGCAAGTACGTCGGGGACGTCCTGGCGGAAGGGCTGGAGGGTGATCTTGTGTTCCAGTCCGAGTTCTTTAATGAGGGTGATGGCCTCCGCTTTCTGGTCACCGTCGCCGGTGAGGAGGAGGTGCATTTTGGGATTGGAGGGAAGGGCCAGCGCAAAAGCGCGAATGAGCGACAGCGGCTGCTTGTGCGCCGTGAAGCGGGCGATGAACAGCACCAGTACTTCATCCTGCGGTATGCCCAATTCGGAGCGGATGTCTTTAAATTGTTTTTTTGGATTGAACTTTTTTGGATCGATGCCGTTGTTGATGACGATGGACTTGAAGGAAGGAATAAAATTTTTGCCGGACTGCTGGTTGGATGCCGAAACCGAAATATTGAGATCGGAGCGGCTGGTAATGTATTTTTCGCCCAGTATGCGCAGGCGGCGCACCAGCGGTTTCTGGTCCTGGTGAAACGACCAGCCATGAACGGTGTAGATGACGGGCAGCTTCATCCTGCGGCAGGTCCACAGCACGTTGGAGGCGGCCCTGGTGCCGTGTGCATGCACGAGGTCAACCTTCTGTTCGCGGATGAATTGCTTTACTGCTTTCCACTTGCTTACATCAAAAGGCTTTTCGGTATAGATGACATGCGCAGGCACGCCCATCCCTTTCAGCCGCTCTATCATGGGGCCATCGGTAAACGAAAGCACCACGGGCTCGAACCTTGAGCGGTCGAGATTTTCCACGAGGCTGAGCAGGTGCGATTCGCCCCCGCCGATCTGCCCCTGGCGGATGCATTCTAGGACTCTTAGTTTGGTAGACATTTGTTAGTAGGGATAACCGGTTAGAGACCACCGATAACCGGAGGAAGCTGATGGCTGTTGGCTTGTGCACGTTCGGCCTAAAGGCAGCACCTCCAGGAACATGAATCAGCGCAGCATCTTCATCGCCAAATCAGCACTGCTAACAGCCAACAGCTATCAGCTAACAGCTTTCCTCCATCGGCTCGCAACTCGCAGCTAACAACTCGCAGCTTCTTAACTAACTGCTTCTCTCTTCACCTGCCATCCGTCCGGCAGCTTCTCGGTGATTTCGATGTTTTCGAATTCCTGGCTTTGGCGGGCGCCTACGCGGCGGGCCCAGGCGGCCATGCGGGCAATGCCTTCTTCGAGGCTGATGCCGGTGGGGTCGCCGAAGACGCTGTGTGCTTTGGCGTGGTCGGAATAGGCGTGCAGCACTTCGTTGCGGGCGCTCAGGTACTTGATGTTGGGTTCAACGCCAAATTCCCTGCTCACCACTTCGGCCAGCTCGTTCACCGTATAGGGCTTGTCGGCGCCGATGTTGAACACCTGGTTGTAAGAGGCGGGAACGTCCACGCATTTGGTGATGGGAATGGCTACGTCGTCGATATAGCTGAAGGCCCTGGTCTGGGTGCCGTCGCCAAAGATGGTGAGCTGCTTTCCCTGCATGATCTGGTTCATGAAGATGCCGATCACGTTGCGGTATTTGTCGCCGATATTCTGGTTCTCGCCGTACACGTTGTGCGGGCGGAAAATAACATAGTTGAGGCCGAACATTTCATGGGCAGCCTTGAGGTCAAGCTCCACGGCATATTTGGACACGCCGTAGGGATCTTCGGGGGTGGGCACCATATCCTCGGACATGGGAAGCTGGCCCTTGCCGTAAACGGCTATGGAAGAAGTGAACACAAAGCATTTCACCTTGTGCTTTACAGACTCGTTAATGAGGTTGATGCTTCCCACCAGGTTGTTGTTGTAGTTGAAGCGGCGGATGAAGTGCGAAAGGCCTTCGGCCGCGTAAGCCGCCAGGTGGTACACATAATCGAAGCGGTAGGTATTGAACAGGTCTTCCACCAGGGTTTCGTCGTAAACGCTTCCCTTCACGAACACGGCCCCGTCGGGGATGTGGTCTTCAAATCCTCCGCTGAGGTCGTCGAGCACGATGGTTTCATAGCCGGCATCCAGGCAATGACGCACCACGTGCGAGCCGATAAACCCGGCGCCACCTGTTACAAGTACGGTCGTTTTCATATTACAGTATTTATTATTGACAATTTGGTTTCGTTATCAGAGTTTTTCTATCCACCGGTCGTACCAAAGCTGGAACATCAGCAATTGCCACAGCTTCTGGTAGTTCACCTTTCTTCCGGCCAGGTATTCATCGCGCAGCGCAATAATGGGCTTGTGGTCGAATATCCCGGTCTTGTTCAGGCTTTGCTCGCTAAGATAATACTTCAGTTGTTCCTGAAGCTCATCGCGGAACCAAACCATCAGCGGTGCAATGAAGGGGCGCTTGGGCCTTTCCATCAGGTCCTTCGGTATGTAGCGGTGCACTACCTGCTTCAGCAGCCATTTGTTCACGCCGTCCCTGATCTTGAAGGAGGAGGGAAGCTGCGCCAGGTATTCGATCACCCGGTGGTCCAGCATGGGCTCGCGGCCTTCAAGGCTTACGCTCATCGTGGCGCGGTCCACCTTTACCAGGTTGTTGTCTACCAGGAAGGTTTTGTAGTCGATGGCCAGCAGGCGGTTGGTGATGCCGTCGTTATGCTCCAGCCGGTTGCCGTCTTCGAAGAAAGTATGGTATTTGGTGAAGGGCTTGCCCAGGAAGGAAGCCGCTTCTGTTTCGGTAATGTACTGGCTGATGTATTTCACCGCCTTTACGGGGTCGTGGCTTTTCCAGATCAGCTTCATCTTTTCATACCGCGTGGCAAAGTTGTATTTGCGGTTGAAGTAGGGGATGTGATCGGGGTTGAAGAGCGACATGGTTCCGCTGAGCAGTGTCTGCAGGGCCACAGGCATCCGCGTGGTGTAGCGTTCCGCCTGGTTGAATTTGTTGTAGCCGCCGAAGATCTCATCGCCTCCATCTGCGCTCAGCGCCACCTTTACCTGCTGCTTTGCCAGCTTGCTGACCAGCACGGTAGGAACGGTGGAGTTGTCGGCAAAGGGCTCGTCGTAAATCTCGGGGAGATGGTGGAGCACGCCGGCCGCTTCGTTGGCAGTCAGGTACCACTCGGTATGATCGGTGCCCAGGTATTCGGCAATTTTCTTTGCATCGGGGGCTTCATTGAATTCCTGCTCGTGGAAACCGATGGTAAAGGTCTTGAGCTTTTCGGTGCGCCCGGTTTGCAGGAGGGCCGCCACGCTGCTGCTGTCGTAGCCGCCGCTGAGGAAGATGCCCACCGGCACATCGGCCACCATGCGGTATTCGTAAGCGCTTTTCAGCAGCTTGTCCGTATGGTCGATGGCTTCCTCGTCGGAAACATTGATCTTGGGACGGTTGTAGTGCTCGAACACGTCCCAGTATTTTTGAAGCTTTTGCCCGCCGTTCTTCAGGTCCAGGTACAGGGCGTGGCCGGGCAGCAGCTTGAATGTATTATGGAAGATGCTGTGCGGCGCGGGTATGTAGCTGAACTGGAGGAAGAGGGCCAGGCTGTTGGTATCGATCTTTTTTTCGAAGCGGGGATGCTGGTACAGCGATTTCAGCTCGGAGCCGAACAGCAGCAGCCCGTCCTTATGATAATAATATAAGGGCTTTACGCCGGCACGGTCGCGGATGAGCACTACCTGCTCTTTTTCGCGGTCGTACAGGGCGATGGCGTACATGCCGATAAGTTTCTGAACCACGTCGAGGCCCCAGCAGTGGTAGCCTTTGATGATCACTTCCGTATCGGACCAGGAGGTAAAGGAATAGCCTTTTTCTTCCAGCTCCTTTCTTATCTCCTTGAAATTATAGATCTCGCCATTGAAATTGATGCTGAGGTGCTTGAAGTGCATGGGCTGGTGGCCCAGGGGGGAAAGGTCGAGGATGCTGAGCCTGCGCTGGCCAAAGCCGATGGAGGCCTGCGAGGCGTCGAATACCTCGTAGCCCGAATCGTCCGGCCCGCGGTGGGTCATGGCGTCGGTCATGCGTTTGAGCAGACCGGCATCGGAGTCTTTCTTAAAATCAATAAAACCGGCAATACCGCACATGGCGTTTAGTTAAAGGTGATTTTGCGGTTGAAATGCCAGAAAATACCTCTCCAGAAGGAGCGCAGGTGCTGCTTCTGGCCTTTGAGCAGGAAGCTCGCGGTATTCTTTGGTATGGTAAAGAACGTAAAATAAGCCAGGAAAATGATGAAACTGGGCAGGTTATTATTCCTCCGCATGAACAGGATGCGGTTGCGGGTGTGGTAGAAGGTCTTGAACGGGCTGGCCTTGCCGGTGGTCATCGATTCCTTGTGGTAGATGAGCGATTTGGGCTGGTAATAGATCTTGTAGCCTTTTTTCTTCACCTGCTCGGACCAATCGAGCTCTTCATAATAAATAAAGAAATGCTCGGGGAGGGGTCCTACTTCCTCGATGACGCGGCGGGAGACCATCATGCCGCCGCCATGGGCGTAGTTGGTTTCCTTTACTTCGTTGTACTGGCCTTCGTCCTTTTCGCGGCAGCCCACCATGGCGTTACGGCCGGTAAAGATGTTCACGGACTTGTAGCCTGCGTACTCTATGGTGCCTTTGTGAAAATAGTAGTGGAACTTAGGGCTCACCATGCCGGCATCAGGGTACTGCTGGAAGATTTCCAGCAATCCTTCGATAAGGCCGGGAGTGAACTCTGTATCGTTATTTACAATAAACAGGTATTCGCCCCTGGCCTGCCTGATGCCGACATTGTTGCCGCCGGTAAAACCGAGATTCTTTCCGTTGAGGATGATCTTCGCCTCGGGATAAATGGATTTAAAAACGGGGGTGGGATCTTCTTTGGAGCCATTGTCAACAATAATGACTTCCATGTTTTTGTAAGTCCCGTGTTCGTTTATTGACCGCAGGAAGTCACAGGTGACTTCGGTGGTATTCCAGGTCAGGGTTACAATAGAAACTAATGGTTGCTTCGTCAATTCCATTGCGCAAGTTTTTTTAAGGTACGGTATATTCGAAAGTTACTGCAAAATCAATCTACACGCTGCTCTTCTGGATCAGGGCGCCGGGTGTGTTGGCTATGATCCAGAGGTCGTAAAGTAAGTTAGAATTTCTGGCATATGAAATATCCAGCTTGATTCTTTCTTCCGTGGACATGTCCGACTTGCCTCTTTTCTTGATCTGCCAGAGGCCGGTTATGCCTGCGGGTGCCATGAAGCGCTCCACGAATTCGTTGGTGGTCAGCGTGGCTGCTTCATACAACGGCAGAGGCCGGTTGCCTACAAGCGACATATCGCCTTTGAGCACGTTGAAAAGCTGGGGCAGCTCGTCCAGGCTGGTATTGCGCAGGAAGCGGCCAAAGCGTGTGATGCGGGGATCGTTGGTTATTTTGAAGAACTTGGGTCCGTTTCCGTTGGTATTGTACTGGTTCAGGTGCGCCAGCGTTTCCACCTTCTTGTCCGCGTTCACTTCCATTGTGCGGAACTTGTAGAAGTTGAATATCCTGAAACCCCTGCCTGCTCTCTTTGCATTATAGAAAACGGGTCCTTTCGATTCCAGCTTTATAGCTATGGCGATGATGATGAAAAGGGGGAGCAGGGCCACCAGCAGCAGGGAAGCGATGACAATGTCGATCGCCCTTTTCGTCCATTTCTGGGTGGGAGGCATCATGGTGAAGATAGCCTTGCGCTGGGCAGGCTGCTTCTGGTATTCCTTTATCTTTTTCAGGAAAGCGATCTTGCTGTGGATGTCGAACTGTGTTTTGGACAGGTCGATCACGTCGTCGGCCAGCTCGAACAGGCGGGCGCAGGAGCTTTTTGAAGGGAGCTGCTGCTCGTTGTACAGCACGGGAACGCGAAGGCTGTTGGCCTTCAGGAAAGAATGCAGCTCGGCCAGTTCTTTTTCATTATAGGGAACATCCACGATAATGCCGTCGATC
>DASWNB010000264.1:0-2306 GCA_036399455.1 Flavisolibacter sp.
TATTTCTGCGGCAACGGGGGCAGCGCCGCCGATGCCCAGCACCTGGCAGCCGAGTTCTCCGGCCGCTTTTATACCGACCGCAGGGCCCTTCCCGCCGAAGCCCTCCACTGCAACACCTCTTACCTCACCGCCGTAGCCAACGATTATAGCTACGATGTAGTCTATGCCCGCCTTATCGACGGTATCGGCAACAGCGGCGACGTACTGCTCGGGCTTTCTACCTCCGGCAATTCCGGCAACATTGTAAAAGCCTTCGAAACAGCCCGCTCCAAAGGCATCCACACCGTTGGCTTCACCGGCCTAAGCGGCGGCCTCATGAAAAGCCTGAGCGATCATCTCCTCAACGTCCCTTCTTCCGATACTCCCCGCATCCAGGAAAGCCACATAATGCTTGGGCATATAGTATGTCAGCTTGTGGAGGAGCAATTTTTTGAGGAGTCCGAAGGGTCCACAGTCCACGGTCCACAGTCCACAGACGTGGTCTAAAGCGCACCATTCTTTACAGGTAGTTACAGCCGAAGTAAATTCATGAACCAGAAACCTAACAAACAGGAAAGCAACAACCTCCATAATGACTCGTCTGTGGACCGTGGACCGTGGACCGTCGACTCCTCACCATTCACCGCTATCGTTCTCGCAGGCGGCCTTGGTACCCGGCTCCGGGAGGCTGTTCCCGACCTGCCCAAATGCATGGCCCGGGTGGCGGGAAGGCCCTTCATTTCCCATGTGATTGACGCGTTGCGGATGCAGGGGGTGGAAAGGTTTGTTTTCTCGCTGGGATATAAAGCTGAAGTGATACAGGCTTACCTGGAAGAGCACTATCCTACCCTGGATTATGCCGTGGCTATAGAAGAAGAGCCGCTGGGCACCGGCGGGGCTATCCGGCTTTCGCTGCAACATACTGGGGCAAATACGGTGCTTGTGGCCAATGGCGATACGCTGTTTCGCGTAGATGCAGGACAATTATTGGATATGCACCAGGCAAGCGGGGCGGAATGTACGCTGGCGCTGAAGCCGATGAAGGATTTTGACCGCTACGGCGTGGTTGATACGGATAAAGACGGCCGCATCGTTTCCTTCCGCGAAAAGCAATTTTACCCTAAAGGACTAATAAATGGCGGTATTTATATATTGGACAGGAAGAAATTCCTGGCCCGTTCCCTCCCGCAGCGCTTCTCCTTTGAAAAGGACTACCTCGAAGCCTTCCACCACGAAGGCGGCTTCTACGGGCTGGAGCAGCAGGGTTATTTTATTGACATCGGCATCCCCTCCGATTATGCAAAAGCCCAGGACGACCTCAGGAAAGGCGAGCTGGACCTGGCACAAACCGGTAAGGACTGGACGCTTTTCCTTGACCGCGACGGTGTTATCAACAACGAGATCGTTGGCCGCTACGTACTCGACTGGAGCGAGTTCATCTTCAGCGAAGGAACCCTTGAAGCCATCCGCCTGCTGAGCCAGCGCTTTGGCAGGATCATCGTTGTAAGCAACCAGCGCGGCGTGGGCAGGCAGCTTATGTCGGAAGACGAGCTTCTTTCCATCCACCACCGCATGAAGGAAGAAATCACCGCCGCAGGCGGCCGCATCGACTCCGTCTACTACTGCACCGAAAAAGACGACAAGTGCTTTTTCCGCAAGCCCAACCCCGGCATGGCCTTCCGTGCCTTCCGCGACTTCCCCGGCCTCGACCTCTCCAAAAGCATCATGGTCGGGAACAAGCCCAGCGATATGCGTTTCGGCCGCTCCGCCGGCATGTTCACCGTCTTCGTAAAAACAACGAATCCTGACCAGGCTTTCCCGCACCCCGATATTGACCTCGTTTTTCCGAATTTGCTGGAATTTGCAAGAGAAGCTGTTGGCTGATAGCTGATGGCTATTGGCTTGTGCTCGTTCAGCCTATCGGCTTCTTCTTGTTAAAGGAGATTTTAAGCTTAACCGCCAAGACGCAAGGGTGCAAGGAAAACACAGGTCCTTTGGGCCAATTTTCTCTTCTCGCGTCTTGGCGTCCTTGCGGTTAGGCTTAAATAATTGTTTCTGATATAGATGCTCAATTGCGTACAGGAACAGGCTAACAGCCAATAGCCATAAGCCAACAGCCTCACTATTAAGATAACATTTAAACTTTTTTCACGTTCTTAGCTTATCAAAGCGCCATCCACCGTGAAAAAACTACTCGCAATCCTTTCATGTTTCCTCTTGTTTGCTGTTTCCGTGCAGGCGCAGAAGATAGCACCAGCCGACCTGAGGCAGCTGAAACTGAAGGAAGACACCCTTCAAGCCCTGGCCCGTAACCTTATCATCGACAG
>DASWNB010000265.1:0-3108 GCA_036399455.1 Flavisolibacter sp.
ATTCGGAGACCACTTGAGAATTGAGCATTGATTGTTGAATATTTTCTCCCTTTATAAACTGCCGGGCTATCAATCATGAGCTTCAACTCATAGGCTTCCGGGCTTATGACTTCCGGCTTTCGACTTTACCGTTGACCATTCACGCAAATGGCTTTCTTTTTGTTTGGGGAAAAGAAACGCGTGTTGTATGAAAAGAGGTGCCGGATTTTATTGCAGGGCTTTCGTTTTTATTCTTTCCATCCTTGCCCTGGGTTGCGATAAAAATAAGTACAGCCCCAGCACAGATATCGATGCGGATATTCCAGTTCATGCGCTGCAAACAGAGCAGGACCTGGACACCATCATCAGGCAGATAGGCAACGCAAAGGTCGTGCTGCTGGGCGAGGCTTCGCATGGAACCGCCGAGTATTATGAATGGCGTGCAGCCCTGTCGCGGAGACTTATAGAGGAAAAAGGGTTCGACATTATTGCCGTGGAAGGCGAGTGGGCGGACAGCTACCGCGTGAACCAGTTTGTAAAAGGGGGTCCAAAGGACAGCACGCAGGCAGTAACTCTTCTGAGGCAATACGACCGCTGGCCTACCTGGATGTGGGGCAACTACGAGGTGGCTTCTTTTATTACATGGCTTAACCGGTATAACCAGGGCAGGTCCGCCGCAGACAAAGCCGGTTTCTATGGCCTTGATGTTTACTGCCTGTGGGAATCTGCACAGGAGCTGATGCCTTACATACAGGACAATGATTCGCTTCGCCAGATGGCACAGCAGGTGCAGCAGTGCTTCAGGCCTTTCAGCGCAGATCCCGGTGATTATGCCTATGCCGTGGCCAATGCTTCGGCCGACTGCAGGCAGCAGACCGGGAGGCTGTGGCAGGGAATATGGAATTTCACGGGAAGACAAACGGCAAGGGATGAGGCCCGCTTCGTGATGCAGCAAAATGCACTGGTAGCGCTCAACGGCGAAAATTATTACCGCACTGCAGTCAGCAGCGACGTGGCATCCTGGAACATCCGCGACCGCCACATGGCGCAAACCATCAGCCGCCTGCTGGAGCTGCACGGTCCCGATGCACGCATCATCATATGGGAACACAATACGCACGTGGGCGATGCCCGCTACACCGACATGGCTTCGCAGGGAATGGTGAACGTTGGACAGCTTGTGCGTGAAGCCTATGGCCGCGAAAATGTTTATATAGTGGGCTTCGGCTCTTACCGCGGAACGGTGATCGCTTCCGGCGAATGGGGCGGGTCCATTACCACCATGAACGTGCCCGCGGCACGCAGGGGCAGCCTGGAAGAAATGCTCCACCGCATGGGAGCTTCGAACAAGATCCTGCTGTCCTCCGAGCTGCGGCAGCACGAATCATGGATGAACACTATCGGCCACCGGGCTATTGGCGTGGTGTACAATCCCTGGCAGGAAAGCGGCAACTATGTGCCTTCCGTGATCCCCGAGCGGTACGATGCTTTTATCTTCTTTGACCAGACAAAAGCCCTGCGCCCCCTGGGAACAAGGCCCCGTAGCGAGCCGCCGGATACCTATCCTTCAGGTTACTGATACTCCGATGAGACAATTTCCAAGGGCCGGGTTGAAATCCGGCCCTTATCTTTCCTTAACCGGCCTGATGTTCCCCCCCCGCTCTACGCCATATATAAAAAAAATATTTTTATAACCATAAACTTATGGTAGAATTATATAATATTGTTGTTCCGTTCAGGTACGGGTGGCGGGATGTGGCATGTGAGCCCCGGCATTCCCCCGTACGGCCCGGAACAGTATCGATGGACAGGTGTAGATTAATAGGTGTTCATAATCAACATTTTACAGAACTGCCCGGCCTTTGATGATTCTCCCATAGCTCCGCGCTTAAGGACGTTTTCAGTACAGCTGTGACTGCGCTCGGCGAAGCTTTATCCAGACCCCTGCCTGCTTGTCACCTCGCGCTCCGGCCCAGGGCCCTGTCGTTATTTCAAAATTACCCGCTATCACCCGGATGCCGCCCGTCATGCTCTCTGTGGCTGTGCAAACCTCCGGGTATAACCTAAAGAGATAGAACCAAACATGGAACAAGTTGAAAATCATATTATTGGTCACCTGGCCAGGCATTCTTCCGCCAGCCCGGGCAAACCGGCATTTATATTCCTGGAAGATGGAGAGCAGTTGGAGCGCACTATCACCTTTGGTGAGCTGAATACCCGCGTGGAGCGGCTTGGCTCCGTACTGGCCGAAAGACAGCCGCAAGGGCAGAGAGCCCTGCTGGTGTACCAGGATATTATGGAATTCACCGTTTCCTTCCTGGCCTGCCAGCATGCAGGACTTGTAGCCGTACCGGTTTTCCTGTCGAAGGGCAGCAAGCAGGTGGCAAGGTTTATCAACCTGATGGAAGATGCGGGTGTGAGCCTCATTCTTTCTACCTCCGATCTTGAAGCACAGGTGCAGCAGGTTCTTTCGGGTTACCTGCAAACCAGCGGCATCGAGCTCATTGCAACGGAAGCCATCCAGGCGGGAGAGGCGGGAAGCCCACGCGGCAACAGCAAAAGCGAGATTGCGTTCATTCAATATACTTCAGGCTCTACGGGCCGCCCCAAAGGAGTGGTAGTTACCCGCGGCAACCTGATGCACAACGAATGGCTGATCCAGGACACATTCGGTTGCGACAGCAGCTCGGTTATTTTTTCCTGGCTGCCTTTTCACCACGACATGGGCCTGATCGGCAACATCCTGCACACCATTTACGTGGGCTGCACCTGCGTGCTGATGTCGCCCTACCACTTCATGCAAAAGCCGCGGCGCTGGCTCGAAGGCATTACGAAATATAAAGCAACGCACAGCGGCGGACCCAATTTCGCCTATGACTTCTGCCTGGGTAAAATTCCCCCGGCGGAACTTGAGGGACTGGACCTTTCCTCCTGGAAAGTAGCCTACAACGGCTCCGAGCCGGTACGGGCGGAAACCATCCGGCGGTTCAGCAGGTATTTTGAAAAGGTGGGATTTGGGCAGAACACTTTCTTTCCCTGCTATGGACTTGCCGAAGCCACCCTGCTGGTTTCGGGAGGAAAGGAAGACAAAGCCCCGGCTATTCTGTACATAGAAAAAGACACGCAGTC
>DASWNB010000266.1:0-4447 GCA_036399455.1 Flavisolibacter sp.
CAAACCCGCTTGTCCCGCAGCAGGCAGAAAGGCGCGAGGCCAGCGGAATAAGAATGAAGTATAGATGAAGCAATCTACAAGCAATCTTGAAGCAATCTTCAGGTAATCTAAAAACATGAATGAAACATGAATGAAGCAAGGATAAAGCAAGGATGAAGCAAGGATGAAGCAAGGATTACCGAACAGGAAAACGACCGGCAACCAAAGGCTTCTCTTCTTTCCTGTTTTCTGCAGGACAAGTGCGTCTTTGCGTGAAATATCCTCGCGCCTTTGCGGCTTTGCGGTTAACCTTTATCCAACCGCTAATCGCTTCCAAAAACTTCATTACGAGGCATATGGAAACTTTCCATCCGGGCATCTCAACGGAAATCAACAACCATGACCAGCAATGAAATCCTGCAAGCTGATGTCCTGGACATCATCTTCGACAACCGCAACAAACAGTATGGCGCCTATGCTTTAAGAAAGAACTACAATTTCCGGATGGGTGTGGCGCTTGCCATCGCCATCAGCAGCATGGCCCTCGCTTTCCTTCTTATCAATCCTTCCTCTTCCTCCGACACGCCTTCAAAGCCCGCAAAGACCGAGTACGAAGTGCTGGCGGTACAGCTTCCCGAAGACCTGCCGCAGCCCGAAACGCCTCCTCCCGCTGCCCGGCCAACCCCGCAGACTGCCGTAGCGCAGCAAAGGTTCATTGATAACTTTCGTATTACGGACAACCGCATTGTAGACCCCGGCCCCACGCACATCGATCTTACCAATACAGTCATAGGCTCTACCACCACTGACGGCCCCCTGGCAGGTCCCGGCCTTCAGCCTCCTCCCGATCACGGCAACGGCGGTACGGGCAATACGCCTGCACCTGTCCAGCCCGAAGCTCCCTTCGTGGTCAGAGAGCAGGCCGCACATTTTCCCGGCGGCATGGACGCATGGCTGAATTTTCTCCGGAAGCACCTGGAAACACCCGGATCGATGGAGCCCGGCGAGAAGCGCACCGTCGTCATCCGCTTCCAGGTATCTGCAGAAGGCACAGTAACCGGGTTTGAGGTGGTACAATCCGCCGGCAGTATGTTCGATAAGGAAGTGATCCGCGTGCTTAAGAAGATGCCCAAATGGATGCCGGCGATACAGAACGGGCATGCAGTATCCGTGAGCTTTACCCAGCCGGTGACTTTTGTAGCAGAGGAAAACTAAAATGTTTTAAATTGCCCTACCCAACCTTACGTCATGATACAGGATTACCAGGAACAAAGAGAAAGGCAAACCGCCCGAACAAGGGCTATAATGGACTTTGTAATGGGCGTTATTGTTCTGGGAATGGGAATCGTATTCCTGATCTATGAACAGATGGGCTGGAGAATTTTCCGGGGGAAACCGTCGGCGCTCGATAAAATAGCAGGAGGATTGTTTGTTTTGTACGGTATTTGGAGGCTATACAGGGGATATAAAAAGACTAAGATTAATAACAATGGCATTAGATAAGCTGGGTTTCGGCCGGTGGGTTTTGTTCCTCTTTCTTATCGGGCTGCTGGGGCAGTGCAAGCCAAAGCAACAGGATGCAGCTTCCCAGGATAGCTTCCAAAGCGGTACGATGCACGTCAGTTGCGACGAATCATTCAAAGGCGTGATCGACGCACAGGCGGAAGTGTACCAGGGCCGGTACCCGGGCGCAAAGATTATCGTCCACTACAAGCCCGAAGCAGATTGCCTCAACGACCTATACAACGATTCGATCCGGATGATCATCGCCACCCGCTTCCTGTCTAAGGAAGAAACCGGCCTGGTGAGCGACTCCACGGGGATGGGTACACAGCAATACCGCGTGGCCTACGATGCCATTGCGATAGTGGTGCACCCTTCCTCGCCGGATTCGAATTTTACGATGGCTGAAATAAGGGATCTCATCAGCGGTAAACTTAATAAAGACTTAATTCCTGTATTCGATGGCCTGAAAGCCACAAGTACGGTGCGATTTATGATTGATTCGGTACTCCGCGGTACTCCATTGGGGAAAAATGTTGTGGCTGCTCAAAGCAGCGAAGAACTGCTGAGCTATGTCTCTCACAACCCTAAGGCCGTTGGCTTTATAGGGGTGAGCTGGATAGGTAACCCTGAGGACACGGCACAGCAATCACTGAGAAGAAAAGTTAAAATAGCCGGTTTGGAGAGCGTATATGAACCCGGGCTTTATGTAAAGCCGAACCAGATGAATCTTTATAACGGCTATTATCCCATGGTACGTGATTTGGTTTACGTAGTGAAGGAGAGCCACAGGGGCATTGCCCACGGTTTTGGTGATTTTATGAGATCGGACGATGGCCAGCTTGTATTCAGAAGGGCTTACCTGGCGCCGGCTCTCAGGACCTTCGTCAACCGCAGCACACGTCTGGTAGAGGAATAGATGGATAGAAAGGAAACAGCAAATGATAGGATTAACAACTAATAAGTAAACGAAACCGCAAATACTTAACTCTAAAAGAAAAAGCAAAATGAAGAAATCAGCCATTGTTTTATTTTTTGCTGCTCTCCTCTCCGTTACCGCGTTTGCTCAGAACGTGCAGGAAGGCATCAATCACCTGTATGCCGAGAGGTACCAGAGCGCAAAGGCAACCTTTGAAAAGCTGGTTGCCGCTAATCCCAATAACTTAGAAGCTACTTACTGGCTTGGCCAGACACATATCGCCTCCAATAACACGGCCGCTGCCAAGAGCCTTTATGATAAGGCACTGGCTTCCAACGGCAACGCTCCCCTGATCCTGGTGGGCGCCGGTCATATCGACCTGATGGAAGGAAGGAGCAACGAAGCCCGCCAGCGCTTTGAAGCCGCCATCACCGCCAGCCGTGGCAAGAAAGGCGATGACCCCGCCGTTATTAATGCCATAGCCCGTGCCAACATCGACGCAAAGACCGGCGACGTGGCCTATGCCATCACCAAGCTTACCGCCCTTGCACAAAGCACTCCCAACTACGCGGAGACTTATGTGAACCTTGGTAACGCTTACCGCAAAACACATGCTGGCGGCATGGCCGTTCAGAACTACCGCAAGGCCGCACAACTGAACCCCTCGTTGGCTGCAGTAGCCAACTACCGCACTGCCCGCCTGTACCGTACACAGAACAACTGGGACGTTGTGACCGAGAACCTTAACGAGGCTATCAAAGCCGACCCCCGTTTTGCTCCTGCCTACGAAATGCTTTACGTGTACTACCTGACCATTAAGAGGGACTTCCCCACGGCCGAGCAGTATGCCAACAAATACATTTCCAGCTCCGATCCCAGCGTGGAGAACGAGTACATGAAGGCCCAAACGCTCTTTGTACAGGATAAATTCACCGAGGCTATCGCCATTGGTAAGAATATCATCGCCCAGACCAACAACAATCCCAACCCCCGCGTTTACCGCCTGCTGTCGCACAGCTACCTGGGCGCAAGGGATACAGCTACAGCCTGTAACTATGTAAACGAGTTCTTTACCAAGGTGAAGGAAGATGATATAGTAGGAGCGGACTACCTGCTGCACGCCAATTCCTGCGGCAAGGGTGATCCCGTGGTTATCAGGGCCGACGTAATGAAGGCTGTGCAAATGGATAGTGTGCTCTCCAGGCAGATCAACATGCTGAACGATGCCATCCAGAATGCCACTAAGAACGGCCAGAAGATACTTGAAGGCGAGCTGAAGCTCATCTCCTATGAGCTGAGAGGCGAGCGTGCCAACAAAGCGGAACTGTTCCAGATCGGCCTGCCTTACTACCTGGGTGGCAACTACCAGAAGGCCGACAGCCTGTTCACAGCTTACGCGGTAGCTTTCCCCGACAGCATCTACGGTTACTACTGGGCTGCCAGGGCTAAAGGCGTGATTGACTCTACCATGGAGCAGGGTCTGGCAATACCGGATTATGCAAAATCGCTGCAGATCGCCGAAACAGACAAGGTTCGCTTCAAGAGCCAGGGCCTGTCTTCAGCCTCTACGCTGGCCGCTTACTATAACAACATCAAGAAGGACAGGGAGTCCGCTATCAAGTACCTGCAGAAAGGTCTTGAATTCGACCCGGGTAATGCCCAGCTTCAGAACTTCCTGAAGGCGCTACAACCCCCCGCAGCAACGCCAAGGCAGCAGACCACGAAACCTGCTCCCAAGACTACCCAAAAAACCAGTACCTCGGCCAACCAGGCAAAGGGAACAAAAACAACAACAAAAAAGAAAGGATAAGCTCCATTTCTTCATAATGCAGGCCCTCCGGAAACGGGGGGCTTTTTTTGTCTGGTGACCGTTAACCGTTAACCGATGACCGATAACCGCGGATAAGAGATTCGGGAGTAACCGCCAGGGCGCTAAGACGCGAGGAAAGGTGGGTAAAGGTGAAGAGTTTTGCTCCTAGCGCAGCTTACCACTTGCGCCTTCCTCAGACTTATCACTGGCGGCGTCTTTTTCTTCCTCGCGTCTTG
>DASWNB010000267.1:0-3737 GCA_036399455.1 Flavisolibacter sp.
GGCCCTGAGGTCACGGATGGCATTACGGGTAGTTTTTCCGTAATAGCGGTTTCTGTCGCGGCGCTTGGCAGATTGACGCACATCTTTCTTTGTAGCCTTATGATTAGCCATGAATTTTCGATTTGGACGGCAAAAGTAAGGGAAATAGAGGAAAATCTGCGCTCCGTATTACAGATTTTTTCAGCCGAAGTGGTTTTTTGCAGGAATTTAGGAAACGATGACCGATGAGAGACCACCGATAACCGATCACCGATATAGCGCTCGGTCATCGGTGGTCCCTTACCGGTTATCTTCTCTCCCAAATTTTCTCTCGCTCCGCATCATGTATCAGTGGTATATTTGCGTACCCAAAAATCCAAACTTCCCTTTCATGAAGGATTTCTCGTATATCACGAATTCTCACCCGGCTTATATCGAAAGTTTATACAAGGATTTCGTTCAGAATCCCGAAAGCGTGGACCCTGAATACCGAAAGTTCTTCGAAGGTTTTGATTTTGCCTATGCCAACGGAAACGGCGCCAACGGCCATGCCGCAGCACCGGCCGCCGAAGCAGCAGCCCGCCCGGCTGAGGTGAACGCTACGGACCTGGCCCGCGAGCTTGCCGTGTATAACCTTATACTGGCTTACCGCAGGAAAGGCCACCTGGCGGCAAAGACAAACCCCATCCGTGAAAGAAAGGACCGCGGCGCCAACCTGGACCTGAAGTATTTTGGCCTGGGCGATGCCGACCTGCAGCAAAGCTTTGCCGCCGGCCAGTTTGTAGGCCTGGGCACCGCCACCCTTCAGCAGATACTCGACAAGCTGCAAAAGACCTATACCCACCATATCGGCGTGGAATATTCCTACGTGCTGAGGCAGGAGCAGGTCGAATGGCTGGAAAGGGAGATCGAGCAGAACCTGCAAAAGCCCCTGCCGCTGGAAGCCCGCAAACGCATCCTCGAAAAGCTCAACCAGGGCGTCATCTTTGAAAAATTCCTTCATACCAAATACATCGGCCAGAAAAGATTTTCGCTTGAAGGCGGCGAGACCACCATTCCCGCCCTGGACACCATCATCACCACCGCAGCCGCCCACGGCGTGCAGGAAGTGGTGATCGGCATGGCCCACCGCGGCCGCCTGAACGTTTTGGCCAACATACTGGGCAAGACCTACGAGCAGATCTTCAGCGAATTTGAAGGCACCGCCATCCCGGACCAGACAATGGGCAGCGGCGACGTGAAATACCACCTGGGCTTCGGCAGCGAAGTGGAATGCCCCGGCGGAAACAAGGTCTACCTCCAGCTTTCCCCTAACCCCTCGCACCTCGAAGCGGTCAACCCCGTGGTACTGGGCTACTGCCGCGCCAAGGCCGACGTGCTGTATAAATCGGATTTCGACAAGGTGCTTCCCATCCTTATCCACGGCGACGCCTCCGTAGCCGGGCAGGGCATCGTGTACGAGATATTGCAGATGAGCAACCTCAAAGGCTACTACACCGGCGGCACCATCCATTTCGTCATCAACAACCAGATAGGCTTTACCACCGATTTTGACGATGCCCGCAGCTCGGATTACAGCACCTCCATCGCCTCCACCATACAGGCTCCCGTGTTCCACGTAAACGGCGACGATGCCGAAGCCGTGGTAAAATGCGTGGAAATAGCCACCCGCTACCGGCAGGAGTTCAACAGCGACATCTTCATAGACATGGTGTGCTACCGCCGCCACGGCCACAACGAAGGCGACGATCCCAAGTTCACCCAGCCCCATCTCTATGCCCTGATCGACAAGCACGCCAATCCCCGCGAGGAATACGTGAAATACCTTCTCCAGAACGGCGAGCCCGATGCACAGGACCTGGCCCGTGACATGGAAAAGAAATTCTGGACCGACCTCCAGGAGCGCCTCGACGAAATCAAGCAGCACCCTCTTCCCTATAACTACCAGAAGCCCGAGCAGTGGTGGCAAAGCCTGCGCAAGGCCACCGAAGAAGATTTTGAAAGCTCTCCCGCTACCGCGGTAGACGAAGAAAGGCTGCGCAGCCTCTTCCAGGGATTGATGAAATGGCCGCAGGAATTCAAACCCCTGCGCAAGGTGGAAAAGCTGCTCCAGGACAAGGTAAAGCTGTTTGATGCGGAGCAGAAAATAGACTGGGCTACGGGCGAGCTGCTGGCCTATGCCAGCCTGCTTACCGAGGGCAAGCACGTGCGGATGAGCGGGCAGGACGTAAAACGCGGCACCTTCTCGCACCGCCACGCCATTATCTACGACGAGGCTACCAACAAGGAATACAACCGCCTGGGCTCTCTGCAGGAGGGACAGGGCAATTTCAGGATATACAACTCATTACTGAGCGAATACGGTGTGCTGGGATTCGAATACGGCTATGCGCTGGCCAATCCCAATGCCCTGGTGCTCTGGGAAGCGCAGTTCGGCGATTTCGTTAACGGCGCGCAGATCATCATCGACCAGTTCATTACCTCCGCCGAGCAGAAATGGCAGAAGATGAACGGCGTAGTGCTGCTGCTCCCCCACGGCTACGAAGGCCAGGGCCCCGAGCACTCCAGCGCCCGCCTGGAACGCTTCCTGCAACAATGCGCAGAGCTGAATATCGTGGTGACCAACATCACCACGTCGGCCAACCTCTTCCACGTGCTGCGCCGCCAACTGACCTGGCCATTCCGCAAGCCGCTGGTGAACTTTTCGCCGAAGGCCAACCTCAGGCATGCCGGGAGCTACTCGCACCTGAAGGAGTTTACCACGGGTGGATTCAGGGAAGTGATGGACGACAGCTTCATCCAGGATGCTTCGGCAGTGAAAAAGGTTCTTTTCTGCAGCGGCAAGGTATATTACGACCTGCTGGAAAAGCAGCAGAAGGAAAACCGCAGCGATGTGGCCATCATCCGCCTGGAGCAGCTTTACCCCCTGCCGTACACCCAGTTGGAAGAGCTGTACCGTAAATACAACAAAGCCCTCTGGCTGTGGGTACAGGAAGAGCCCCTGAACATGGGCGCTGCCTCCTACCTCCAGATGAACCTGAAAACCATCAACTACGGCACCATCAGCCGCCAGCCCGGCGCCGCCACCGCCAGCGGCTATTCCAAGGTCCACGCCCAGGAACAGGCGGAGATAGTGGATACGGCGTTCAATATATAGGGGAAGGGTAGAAGGCGAAGGGTAAAAGGAATTGGGAATTGGTAGAAGGTATAAGGCCAAAGGCGGAGTAGTAATGCAGCAGGCGGCCTATTCACGATTCACGATTGACGATTCACGACATAAAAACATCTTTACGATCATGATCGATATTAAAGTACCAACAGTAGGAGAGTCTATTAACGAAGTAACACTGGTGAAGTGGCTGAAGAAGGATGGGGATTACGTGGAGCGTGATGAAGTGATTGCGGAGCTGGAAAGCGAAAAAGCAACCTTTGAACTTAACGCCGAACAGGCAGGCATATTGAAAGCTGTTGGTAAAGAAGGTGATACTCTAAACATCGGCGACCTGGTAGCACAGATAGACGACACCGCAGCCAAGCCTGCAGGCGCAGCCCCCGCAGCGGAGCCGAAAGCCCAGAGTCCGGAGCCCCAAGCCCAAAGCCAGGAGCCCAAAGCCTCAAGCCCTCAGCCTTCCACCCCCCAACCTTCCACCTCACAGCCTTCCACCTCACAGCCTTCCATCAAAGCTACCCCGGTGGCTTCGGCGATCATTGCGGATAAGAAGGTAGATCCGAAGTCCATACAGCCCAGCGGGCATAAT
>DASWNB010000268.1:0-4450 GCA_036399455.1 Flavisolibacter sp.
AGGGTGCGCTGGTGCTGAGGGAATCGAACCAGGAGATAAGGGTGGAAACCCGTCCCTCCGACATCGGCAACTGGAACGACCTGCACATTGCCCTGCAGAATATCAAGCTGGGTGATTTCTCCCCCTTCTTCCTTAAAAAGAACCGCCTCGAAGGCGACCTTTCGGGCGAAGTGGTGATCGAAGACCCGCAGAACCGCTTTAATATCAGCACCAATAACCTGAAAGTGGAGGAACTGAGGGTAGACAACGACTCCATCGGCCTGGTGACCCTTGCGGCCAATTACGAAAAGTCTACGGGAATGCTCACCGCCCGGGGCAATAACGCCGATCCCGACCACCGCCTCAACTTCGATGCGGCCATAGACCTGGACGACCCTGACAACCTTTTCCGCGACCGCATCACCGTTAACCCGGATAATTTCCAGGTGAAGATCCTGGAGCGTTTTGTGGGTACGCTCTTCTCCAACCTCCAGGGCTATGTAACGGGACAGGTGAACATACTGGGTGAAGGCGCCAGCCGCGATTATGTAGGCAAGATACGGTTGAAGGATGCGGGGATGAAGGTGAATTTCAGCCAGGTGTTCTACCGCGTGGAGGATACCGATATAGAACTTAAGGAGGATATGATCGACTTCGGGACCATCCGCCTGAGGGATACGCTGGGCAACCTGGCCACGGCCACCGGTTATATCCGCCACAAAGGCTTCGCCAATATGTATTACGATATGGTGGTGCAGACCGGCGCGAGTCCCATGCTGCTGCTCAATACCAATTTCTCCCACAACCAGCAATTCTACGGCAGGGCAATGGGCACCGGGTCGCTGGTGCTGCTGGGTCCCCAGCATGACATGTACATGCACATAGACGCCCAGGCATCGGAAGTGGACAGCTCCTATATTGTACTGCCTCTTTCGGAAACGCGTGAAAGCGGGCAGGCCAGCTTTATGGTGGAAAGAAAATACGGACGTGAGATGAACGAGAACGGCTACAGCGGAGCCGCCACCAACATGACCTTCGAGGTGAACCTGACCGCCACCCCGCTGGTGAACGTGGAAGTGATACTGGACGAAACCACCGGCGACGTGATCCGCGGCAGGGGCTCGGGCAACCTGCGCATCGCCTCGGGCACCTCTTCTCCCCTCACTATCCGCGGCCGCTACGACATCGAAGAAGGAAACTACGACTATACCTTCCAGACCTTTTTGAAGAAGCCCTTCGTGCTCCGCAAGGGCGCCAATAACTTTATAGAGTGGACCGGCGATCCCCTCGATGCCCGCATCAACTTCGACGCGGTTTATACGGCGGACAAGGTGAGCCTGGCGCCCCTGGTGACCGGACTGGCGCTGAACGAAAACCTGAGCACCGCCCGTGAGGACGTGAACGTAATCGTCTCGCTGACCGACAAGCTGTTTTCGCCCAAGCTGAGCTTCGATATCGAGTTCCCGCCCAACAGCTCTATTTACAGGGACCCTTCCGTAGCTTTCGGACTCCAGCAGATAGAAAGGAACAATAACGAGCTGACCAAGCAGGTGGCTTATCTTATCGCTTTCAACAGCTTTGCTCCTTACGAGAACTATGCTACCCAAAGCTTCCGGCCCATACAGGAGTTTACTTATAATACGATTTCGGGACTGCTGTTCAACGAGATCAACAAAAGGCTGAACCAGCTCCTGGGCTCTATCCTTCGCAACAATGATCTTACGCTCAACCTTTCGGGCAGCCTGTACAACCGCGGCCTCACCGGCCTGACAGGCAATACGCAAAGCAATTTGAATTTCACGCTGGGACGCTCGTTTTACGAAGGACGGCTGAGCTTTACAGTGGGAGGAACCTTTGACGTGCCGCTGCAGGCGGGTATCGATGAAAAGGTGAACCTGCTGCCCGACGTAACCGTGGAGCTGATGCTGAACAAATCGGGCTCCATGAGGGCTACCTTCTTCTACCGCGAAAACATCGATTTTCTTACCGGCAACTCAGCCGGCCTGAGAGCCCGCCGCTATGGCTCCAGCATATCTTATAATAAGGAATTCCAATCCTTTCTCGGGGCCCTCTTCGGCACCGGTTCCCGCCGCGGCGGTATTCGCAAAGACTCCACCATTCAAAAACCCAGAACAGATTCCGTTCAAAAACCGGCGTCGGATACTACGGTTGTGACGAAGGGAGGGGAATAGTTTCTGGTTCGGCTTTTAACCACTAAGGCGCGGGGACGCAAAGAAGCAGGAAGGAAAAGATTGTAGTTCAGGACTTCTCATCCCTTTGTGCCTCCCTCGCGTTCCTTGTGTCTTCGTGGTTAAAAGATGAACTTTGGCCGGCCCCGCGGTTGCTTGCGTTTGAAGGTCCTGGCTAATTTCCGGTAGGTATCGAGGTGGCTTCCAAAATTCGACCCTATGCCTAAAATTAAGTAGTATCCCCCGCTGTCTTCGAAAAGTATAACCTGGTAAAGCAGTTCTTTTGATTTCGCGTCAGCAACAATTTCATAACCTTTCAGGCCATCAACGGTAATTTCGTTGATCTCCCTTACTTTATCGAATTGTAACGTTTTGTCTTTTTTCAGCTTTTCTTCGGCGTATCGCTTGCGGTCAGGCCCGGCAACATTCCTCGTTAAGCTCGCTACGGCCAATAGTCGCTTATGGGGAGAGTTTGCTTCCGCCTCTATTGAGTAGACCAGCATTTCGCCTGCGGAACGTTCCACTTTAAAATCCGTGCCTTCAACGTTTAGCGCAAATGGGACTGCGTCATGAAGATTGAGGGTTTCGGACTTGTTGTGCACCGTGGAAAACATGGCATCGATTATCTTTCCTTCTATGCTCTTGAACGATTCGGGATAAGTACTACTGACGATCACTGTTTCCTCCTCATCGCCGAAAACGAGCACCTGTTTGATATAGATTATTCCGTGTGCCTTCTGTGTTCCCTTGACCAGAATGGCCTTCGACATATTAAAGTCGACTGTTTTCTTGCCGACAAATGTCATGCCCTTCTGCTTTAAGACTTCGGCAGTAAACATGCCCTGGACCTGTTGGTAAGGCATACCTACTTCAGTGACTATGATGGAAGCGCCGACTTCTTCGTTCAAAAAACCGCTGAACTCCGTCGCCGCCACAAACGCTTCCGGAGGAACCAGGCTGCATCTTGTTCCCGGCACCTTGACAAGGCTGTCTTTCTGTCCAAAAGCGAAATGTCCAATAAGAAGGAAAGCCAACAGAAGTTTGTGCATGGGTGCTATTTAAGCTTCTAACTTAAAGCATTATAGCATCCAGTATATCTTAAATATGCTCACGTTTATAAATGCCTGGGAAGGTGTAAGGCAGAAGGTAAAAGGCGGAAGGCTCTTAAGGTGGAAGAAGCTTTACCGGAACGGCAGTGTTTCAATGCTCAATTCTCAAGTGGTCTCCTAATTGGAAACTACTTGAGAATTGAGCATTGCACATTGAATATTGAGTATTTCCTCAAGGATAACCGCTGAGACCACCGCTGACCGGTAACTAATTCCCAATTCCTAATTCCTTTTACCTTACGCCTCTCCTACATATCATGACCCAACTTGTCTCTCTTCGTCCGGAGGTATCTTTCGTTGTGGGGGTTGGGGCTGATGCGGAGGGGGACGTTTTCGACTATTTCGAGGCCGTAGCCGATAAGGCCCACCCGCTTGCGGGGATTGTTGGTAATGATGCGCAGCTTGGTGATGCCCAGGTGGCGGAGGATCTGGGCGCCTACGCCGTAGTCGCGCTGGTCGGTCTGGAAACCCAGGTGGAGGTTGGCCTCAACGGTGTCCATGCCTTCTTCCTGGAGGCGGTAAGCCTTGAGCTTGTTGAGCAGGCCTATGCCCCGGCCTTCCTGGTTCATATAAAGAATAACGCCGCGGCCTTCCTCTTCCACCATGCCCATGGCCTGGTGAAGCTGCTCGCCGCAATCGCAGCGGAGGGAGCCCAGGATATCGCCTGTAAAGCAGGATGAGTGCACCCTTACCATTACGGACTCGTCGGGCGTCCACTCTCCTTTTATAAGGGCCAGGTGCTCGTTGCTGGAATTCTTTTCCTGGAAGGCTACCAGCTTGAAATGGCCGTAATTGGTGGGCATATCCACCCTTACGATCTCTTCTATAAGCGAGTCGCGCTTGAGGCGGTACTCGATGAGGTCTTTTATGGAGATAAGCTTGAAATCGAATTTTTTAGCTACTTCTATCAGCTCCGGCAGGCGGGCCATGGAGCCGTCGTCGTTCATGATTTCCACCAGCACGCCGGAAGGCTCGAAGCCGGCCAGGCGGGCCAGGTCGCAGGCCGCCTCGGTATGGCCGGCGCGGCGGAGCACGCCTCCTTTTTTTGCCCTGAGCGGGAAGATGTGGCCGGGCCTGCCCAGGTCTTCGGGGCGGGTAGCGGGGTCGATGAGGGCCTGGACGGTCCTTGAGCGGTCATGGGCGGAAATGCCCGTGGTGCAGCCGTGGCCCAGC
>DASWNB010000269.1:0-3983 GCA_036399455.1 Flavisolibacter sp.
CGGTTCTTCACCCGTTTCTTCCGTCTCCAGGTCTTCACCGGTAAGGGTGTGCACCTCCCCGTAAGTGGTGATAATGCGGAAGCTAAGGCCGTTAATAGCGCCGGGTTGAAGCAGCTTTTCCCTTACACAAGGGGCATCGTCGGGGTGGATGAGGCCGAGGGTTCCTTCAAAGCGCGGCGGCAGGGCCAGCATCACGTCGCTGCAGAAAACGGCTGAGGCATGCAGATCCCAGTCCCACTTTCCTGAAAGTGCGACCAGTTTCGAATTGACGAATATGGTTACTTGTCTGCGCTCCAGCCCATCCGTTTTCGGGAGGGCTTTTCTCCATTCTTCTTGCAAAATTTACGCTCCGGGTTTAGTTTGCGAATCCTGTACAGTTTGCTGTATTTATCTCACAAAATCATTCAAAGGGAAACCGGGACATTTGACAGGCGGAAGCAAAGTACAAATTAGGTACATATTAAGTACCTATTAAGTACATATTGAGAACTAACAAGGTAGGCATTTTGTTCACAGGAGCACGAACAACCTTTGCACAGTGCACAGTTTTACTGCTGTGGAAAACTTCAGCCTTCACCGCAGGCTTCCCCCGCAGGCAATTACCGTCCGCCGGTCGGGGTTGAAGCGGTTTTGCCTTGGATTAAGTATATTGTGTAGAGTAATGGCAATGAAAGAACTATATGGCCGGACCCAGGCCGAAAACGTTTTCCAGGTAGCCGGTATAGGCGCCGCCGGCGGCGGACCGGAAGCAATGGCTGAGCTGTTGACCCATCTTCCTGCGAATACCGGGATAGCTTATATATATGTCCAGCACGAGGAAACCTCTACGGATACCGGCCTGGCCGCCCTGCTGGCCGCGAAAACCTCCATGCCCGTAATTGAACTGAGCGAGGAAGTAACAGTAGAGCCGGACCGGCTGTACGTGGTGCCGCCGGGACAGCACTGGGTGCTGGAAGATGGCCGGTTGCAACTGGTGCCCCACTCCAGGGAAGAAAATGCCATGCCCCTGAACATGCTGTTCCTCTCCCTTGCCGAAAGCTGCCAGGAAGCCTCCATTGGCCTCCTCCTGTCCGGCTCCGGTACGGACGGAACCATCGGCATGAAGGCCATCAAAGCTTCAGGGGGCCTCACATTTGTACAGGACGACAGCGCCCGCTTCCAGGGTATGCCCAAAAGCGCGGCCGCTGAAGGGGCGGCCGACATGATTCTTTCGCCCGGGGAAATGGCCGCGGAGCTGAAAAAGATAGGACGGCAAAAGGATGCTTATTTTTCCGTTATCCGCGAACTGGACGGGCAGTCTATCGCCGACAACGACGAAGACCTGCGGGGTATCCTCCACCTGCTGCACCGCTCCCTAGGGGTTGATTTCAGCCAGTATAAAATGAACACCATCAAAAGGCGGATCATCCGCCGCATGATGCTGTACAACCTCGATACGCTGAGGGACTATGCCCTGTATGTACGCCAGCACGCCAACGAAGTGCGCCTGCTTTACCAGGACCTGCTCATCAACGTTACACAGTTCTTCCGCGACCCTGAATCTTCCGAATACCTTGAGAAAATCCTCCTGCCCCGCATCATCAAAGGCAAATCTTCCAGCGATCCCATCCGCGTATGGGTGCCTGCCTGCTCCACGGGACAGGAAGCGTACTCCTTAGCCATGCTTATAGTGGAAGCGCTGGGCGAGAAATCCGTCAAAACGCCCATCCAGGTATTTGCCACAGACCTGAGCGAAACGGCTATCACCAAGGCCCGCCTGGGCATTTACACCCGCGAAGAGGTGACCGGCGTCTCTCCCCGGAGACTGGAGCGCTTTTTTATCAAAATAGACGGGAGCTACCGGGTCGTAAAAAGCATCCGCGACCTCTGTGTGTTCGCGAATCATAATAGTGTAAAAGACCCGCCCTTTTCACGGCTCGACATCATCAGCTGCTGCAACCTGCTTATTTACCTGGACTCCCCCCTGCAGAGAAAGCTGATGAGTACCTTTCATTATTCGCTCAACAATAACGGCTTCCTGGTACTGGGCAAGTCCGAAACCATAGGGACTTCCGACTACCTGTTCACACAGGTGGATAAAAAGCTGAAGATCTATTCCCGGAAAAAGGAAGCCACGTCCAAGGCCATGTTCGAGATGAGCTACCGCCTGCCATCGGAATACCAGGACCACACCCTTGCGTCCGGCCGCGAGACCATGACGAGAAAGATCAAGCCCGAGCGGGTGGATCTGGAAAAAGCGGTGGATGACCTGCTGCTGAAGAAATACACACCTGCCAGCGTGGTGGTGAACTATGACCTGGACATCCTGCAGTTCCGCGGCTCCACGGGCCTCTTCCTTCAACCTGCCCCCGGCAGGGCCAGCCTCAACCTGATGAAGATGGCGCATCCCAGCCTGGGCTTCGAGCTACGCAACATCGTACACAAGGCAAAAATAACCGGGCAGCCCGCCCGCAAAACAGGGCTGGAGATCACCCTCGAAGGCAAAACGCACCGGGTGGCCATAGAGGCGGTTCCCGTCAGGGCCGACCCCGAAGAGGATTTCTTCATGGTGCTGTTCGAAGAAATGCCGGTTCCGCAGGAGGACGGTAACCCGGACGTGGCGAAAGACCGCAGGGTGCAGCAACTGGAGGCTGAGCTGGGCGCCTTGCGCGAAGACATGCGCTCCATAGTGGAGGCGCAGGAAGCCGCCAACGAAGAGCTGCAGGCCGCCAACGAGGAAATCGTATCGAGCAACGAGGAGCTGCAAAGCATCAACGAAGAACTGGAAACTTCCAAGGAGGAGATCGAATCGAGCAACGAGGAGCTGATCACCATCAACCAGGAACTGCAGGTGCGCAACGACCAACTGGCCGAAGTGCAGGAATATTCCGAAGCCGTTTTCTCCATTATCCGCGAAAGCCTGCTGATAATGGACCGCGAGCTGAGGATAAAAGCTGCCAACACTGCTTTCTTTCAAACTTTCCGCATGAAGGCGCAGGAGGTGGAGGGAAGATACCTGTCTGAACTGGGTAACGGCCAGTGGAACACCCTCAGGCTGCACGAGATGCTTAAAGAAATCATTCACACCAATACGCGCTTCCAGAACGTGGAGCTGACGGCAGACTTCCCGGGTGTTGGCGAGAAGGTGCTCCTGATGAATGCCTGTTGCGTGGACCAGAAGACGCACGGATACCAGTTGGTGCTCCTGGCCATCGAGGATATTACAGAGTTCCGCATGGGGCAGAAAATCGTGGGGGAAAGGGAAGCCTGGTTCCGCAATATGGCGGATAATGCGCCGGTGATGATCTGGGTAACGGGCCTGGACCGGCTTTGCAACTTCACCAACAAAACCTTCCTGGAGTTCCGCGGCATGAAGCCCGAAGACGCCACCGGCAAAACCTGGTTTGAAGGCGCCCACCCCGACGACCTGGAACGCTGCAATAAAATCTACCGGCAAAGCTTCGATACCCGACAACCTTTCGAGCTCAAATACCGCGAACGCCACCACGACGGCAGTTACCGCCAACTGTTCACCCGCGCCAAGCCCAATTTTACTACCGAAGGAGAATTTACGGGATTCATTGGGTCTTGTGTGGAGATAGTAGAATAGTTCCTGGTTTCCGGTCTGTGGTTTCTTGTTCTTTAGGTGCGGTCTTTTCTTCTTTAGCAGTTTCTCCGTTGCTTGACGCCTTTGGGGATAGCCACGAAGGCGCGGGGAGACCGCTAAGCAGAAGACTGCTCAACCAGCCTCAAACCTCAAACCTCAAACCTCAAACTCCTTCTGCGTATCAAACAGCAATTCCTTCAGCCTGTTGATATGAACCTCCAGTTCCGCCTGGCGGCCGGCTTTGCTGGCTGCGCTGCGGATCCAGCCTTTGTTTCTTTCCTCCTCGGACATTTTTTTGAGCAGCTGTTTTCTTTCTTCCAGCATGCGCAGGGCTATCCAGAGGGTGCTTTCCAGGCCTTCGCGCTGCTTTACCAGCAGCTCTTTTAAGTTGTAGGAA
>DASWNB010000270.1:0-6359 GCA_036399455.1 Flavisolibacter sp.
TAAACGGCCTATTCACCATTGACCATTCACCTCATTATCCCCTCCTCGCTGCCCAGCCGAAGACCTTCTTCAGGATTTCCGTGGAACGGGCAACAGGGTTTTCGCGGATGTTGGCCTCTTCGCGGGCAATCTGGTCAAAAAGTGCGGTTACGGTCTTGTCCACTACGTACGAGGGCAGGTCGGGATTGATTTTATTGATGGTAGTGGGGAAGTTGTTGTATGTGGAGACCACGTCCGTGTAATACTTTGTGGCGCTGAAGCGCTCAAGGGAAGTTTTTATTACGGGGGTGAAGGCGGCCGCCAGCTTATCGGAGGTTTTCTGGCGGAAATATTCCGTAGCCGAATTCCTGGGTCCCCTGATGATGTTGATGGCGTCTGCAATGGTCATTTCGCGGATAGCGTCAACAAAAATGGGGCGGGCAAAGCCAACGGCATCTTCCGCGGCGCGGTTGATCTGGAGAATGGCCTTGTCTACCATGCCGCTCATGCCCAACTGGCGCAGCGTGTTTTCTATCTTTTGCGCCTCAGGGGGAAGGAGTAATTTATAGGCCTGGTTACCAAAAAAACCGTCTTGCTGGTTCAATAAGGAAATACCGCGGCCCACGCCCTGGTCCAGGGCGTCGCGTATGCCCTGTGAGGCTTCTGCTTCGGTAATGCTCACCGGCATGGAGCTGGGGAGGTTGGAAAGCGTATCGCAGGAAGCCAGCCCGCAGGCCAATGCCAGGGCATAGAAGTAGCGTTTGATCATAAGAACGTTTTCAAAGGGGTTTCAAAATGTAAGCCAAAGAGAGAAGCTGTTGGCTGATGGCTGTTAGCTGTTGGCCTTTGGAGCTGCGAGCTATGAGCTGCGAGGAGTTCAATTCAAAATTCTACTTACGATGCCATTCGCCATCCTAATCTGCTAACAGCCCTCAGCTATCAGCCAATAGCCTCCCTTCGGTTATCGGTTGTCTCTAAACGGTCATCCTCCCTCTCATCTCTCCGTTTCCTCCCCAGTGCTCTGTTCGCTCATGCCGTCGTTGTCGCCGCCGGCGAGATCGTCGCGGCCGCTGAGCTGGCCCATTTCGCGGAGGTCACCCAGGCGGTCACGGCCCAGGCCGGGCTGACCGGAAATATCTTCACGCTGCTGCTGGGTGAGATCGGTATTGGGGTTCAACTGTTCTTCACGGCTGCGGCCGGTATTTTCGGCGCTGCCCGTTCCGGGTTGAGATTGCTGCTCTCTGTCCATATCAATAGTTTGAAACACCTGTACAACGATAGTGCCATAGAGGGCAGAAGGCAGAAGGTAAAAGGTGAAAGGAAGGCGGGAAAGGACGGTTGAGGACATGCCTTCTGCATTTCACCTTTTACCTACTCCTTCAGATAGCCGCAGATAGCTGCCGTGGTGCAGGAAAGAAGCTCCTGGGCCGGATCAGCATCAAGGTTGGCGCCGGTTTTTACCTCGCCGGAGAGATTAAAGACCAGGCTCCCGCCGGGGATGATCTGATGGATGTCCGTATCCATATATTTCACCTGGCAGGATAGATCGTAACCTATGGAGCGCAGGCTCACCAGGGCCGTGCACACCCGCTCTTTAAAGGGAAAGTTAAGCGTGAATATTCTTACCATACACATCAAATTCAGTTACAAAAATATCCTGCTCCCCCTACTTCATATAATTAACTTGTTCAATATGGATTTACCCTCCATCCGGAAAACGGGCTGGAAGACGTGTGGAAAACCTGGAGAAGGGCGGAGGGTAGAAGGTAAACGGCGGAAGGCGAAGGGCAGAGGACTTAACCGGCAGGACGCCAAGGACATTCACGCACTTGTCCCGCAAGAAGCGGTAAGGGAGCAAAGGAAGACAAAGCAGGTGGCTCTCTTCTCATAGCTCACAGCTTATAACCCGCAGCTTTCTTATCCTCGCGTCTTCGCGTCCTGGCGGTTAATCCCTTCTACCCCTTACGCTCTTCGCCATCCCACCTTTTCTATTATCTTTATTTGCGGGCAAGCCGTCCGTACCAAAACATGAAACAGATCGTTAATATCATCAACCAGGTATTCGAAGTGGAGAAAAAGCTCCAGGCACAGCAGGTAAGCGCCGTGCAGCGAAACCTTGAACGCATCAAAGCGGAACTCAGCGAGCTCGGCTACCAGTACCACAGCCCGCTTCACGAAAAATGGGACGAAACACGCACCGACTGCGAAGCCAATATCGTAGGAACGGTCCGCGGTAAAATGATCATCTCCGATGTCATTAAGCCCGTCGTGTATCAAACCCACAATTCCGTAAAGAAAATCATCCAGAAAGCAATTGTAGTTGTAGAATAAGAGACGCTATGAAATTTGTCAACTTCGGTATCGACCTTGGAACCACCAACTCGCTCATCGCCAAATTCGAGGCGGGATCCGTACAGGTCTTCAAAAACCCTATCGGGCATAAAGAAACACTTCCTTCCGCCGTGGCCTTCCGCGGCGACCGCACCCTTGTGGGCGATAAAGCCAGGGAATACATCACCAAAGACCCCGGTAACGTATTCGCCGGGTTCAAGCGGAAGATGGGCACGGGTGAAAGCTTCCTGGTGGCCTCCACCCTCAATATGGTAACCCCCGTTCAGCTCTCCGCCCTTGTGCTCCGCGAGCTGAAGAATTTCGTGCATACCGGCGAAGCCGTTGATTCCGTGGTCATTACCATACCCGCCTCCTTTGATACGGTACAGTCAAACGCCACCAAAAAAGCAGGTTACGAGGCCGGGTTCAGCGAGGTGCTCCTCCTGCAGGAGCCTATTGCCGCCGCCCTGGCCTGGTTCAACGAAAGCCACCGCGAAATACCCGAGCGGGGCAACTGGCTGGTGTACGACCTCGGCGGCGGCACCTTCGACGTGGCCCTTATCAACGTAAGCAACGGCGAGCTCAAAGTGTCTGACCATGAAGGAAACAACTTCCTGGGCGGGCTTGATTTCGACACCCTTATCATTGAAAAGCTCATCGTTCCTGAAATTGTAAAGCATACGGGTGATGAAAGCATAGAAGAGCAGCTCCGCAACCGCCACGGCCTGCTGGAAAAACTCTTTTATATCCTGCTCTACAAGGCCGAAGAAGCCAAGAAAGAGCTTTCCCACTCGGAAGAAGCCGAAATAGAATTCACGCTGCCGGACGGCAACGAGCTTTGCGTTCGCATCACCCGCCAGCAGCTTAACGAGCTGATTCATGAAAAAATAGGTTCCACCATCGACTTTATCCAGGAAATCCTGAAACGGAACAATCTTTCGGCTTCCGACATTGGCCAGGTGATCATGGTGGGCGGATCTACTTATATTCCTTACGTCCGCGAGCTGGTAGCGGCCCGCACAGGTATTTCCCTGGCGCTGGACGCCGATCCTACTACAGCCATCGTGGCCGGTGCGGCTTATTACGCCGGGTCAAGGCTGAGCGGCCTGGCCAGGACTTCATCTCCCCGCCCGGAAACCGCTGCTTCTCCGGCTCCTGCCGAAAGAAGGCTCAAGGCCGTGTACCAGACGGTCAGCAGCGAGGAGGAAGAACTGTACATGGCCATTCCCGAAGGCGACTTCTCCAACGTTCACTACCGCATCATCCGCGAGGATGGGGGCTACGACTCCGGCCTGAAAAAGGTGGAAAAGCGCATATCCGAGTTCCTGCCCCTCCGGAAGCTTTCGCTCAACCGCTTTTCCATACGCTTCTACAACGAAACCAGCGACCCCGTGGCCGTGGATGTTTCGCCGATAGAGATCATGCAGGGCAAATTCAACGTGGCCGGCCAGCCCCTGCCCGGTGACATCTGCCTGGAAGTGGATGACGTGGAGAACAACAGCACAAAGCTCCAGGTGATCTTTGAACGGAACGACATACTGCCCCTGAAAAAGACCATCTACAAGGAAATAACCCGCACCATATCCAAAGGCAGCAAGGACGAGCTGGTGATCAATGTTCTCGAAGGCAGCCGCCATAGCCGTCCGCACAGCAACCTGGTAATTGGAGTGATCGAGATCCGCGGGGCGGAACTCACCGCCGACCTGCTGAAGGGCTCCGATGTGGAGATAAGCTTTGAAATGAGCGAATCCCGCGACCTCACCATCACCGCCTACCTGGCCATGACCGGGCAGGAGTTTAAAAACGTGTTCAGCACCTCCGAAAAATATGTAAGCGTGGGCCGCATCAGGGAAGACCTCAGCAGCCTTATCCGCGAAATGCGTGGCGAGCTGCGCGACGAAAAGCTGAAGGGGGAGGAAAGCGAATGGAACGATGAACTGCGCCAGTGCATCCACGAAGCCGAAAAGCTCCAGCTCCGCCTGCAGAAAATGAAGGAAAGCGACCTGACCGATGAGAAATTCGAGATCAACGAGGCCCGACGCAGGCTTTCCGCCCGCTACGACAGCCTGGGTGAGGACCAGAGGATATACAGCCTCCAGGAGGATTACTTCCACCACAAAAGCTTCATAGAAGAAAACCTTCCCTTCGTGGATCTTTCCCGCGAAAAGCTGATGCAGGAATTCGACCGGATAGTAAAGGACGAGCCGCAATTCCTGAAAGCAAAAAGCCCCGCCGTGCTTCGTTCCCGCATCGATGCGCTGGACCAGCTCAGCGGCCGCGTGATCACCAACACACGCCACTACGTGATGAACCTGTTCATGCACTACCGCAACATCACGCCTTCCGAGTACAAGCAGCCGTCAATGGCCAAAACCCTCATCAAGCAGGGAGAAGCCGCGCTGTCCGCGGAGCGGCACGATGAGCTGCGATCGGTGACCATTGCCCTGTCGCACCTGCTGCCCGGCGGTGATCCCGAAATTGAAAAAATCAAAATAAGAGGAACCGGAATCGGATAACCTTATGGAATATCGCTCCCCCGTACGGTTGGTGCTGCATGCGGCCGAACCTATACAGCCTTTTCAGCCCCAGGCGATCCACCGCGCCAGGAAAAAGCTGCTGGCCGAAATGGCGCTGCAGGACCAGCAACTGGAGATAGACGGCATTCTTTACACCCGCAACGACGTGCTGTCGCTGCTGGAAAACATTGATGCGGATGCGTGGAAAGCCCACTGCACCATCTACGCCCACGAGGCCCTGCTGCGCTTTGTGGAGAAGCAGGAATTTGATGCGGAGAAATTCGGCGATGCCCGTAACCTCCTGTACAACGGTCCTTTTATCAGCTTTCTTTCCCCCTGGTTCGCTGCTTCCTTTGATACGGTAACAAACGACATGCTGCGGCAGGACGACCTGGATTCGCTGAATAAGCTGCTCGGCTACCGCTCTTTTATCCTTCCCGACCATGAGCACGATGCCTACCGCCGCATCAGGATACACCTGGACGAGCTTCAGCACATGCTCAAGAACCTGAGCTGGGAGAAATTCAGCGCAGGCGAATCCATCCTGTACTTTCTGTTCGATGACGAATGGATTTCTTTTGTGAACCGTCTTCCCGACTCCTTTGCCACCACCCGCGACGAGCTGGTGCGCCTTCTGCTGCAGGTCATCTACCGCTTCCAGGGCAAGGCCTCGTGGTACTACCTGCACCGCTGCTGCCTGCAGGTGCAGAAGATCGAATGCAGCCCCGTGTACAGGGAACAGGTAACGGAATATGAAAAAACCATAGGGGCGAACGCCGGTGGCGAAGGCACCCGCGAGAAGAAAGGTTCCGGCATCACGGGAAGGACCATCTTCTTTTCCATATGGATCATACTGATGATCGTCCGCGCCGCCAACAACTGCAACAAAACCGACAGCACATATGAAATACCGCATATTGTTGTTCGTGAGGAAGATCAGGGCGTCCCCGAATCGCCCGGGTTTTACGAGGAGCTGAACAGCAGCGGGAATGAAAGGAACCTCAAAAACTTCTTTTATGGGCTGTCGCTGGGTAAGCATTCAGGCGAGCCTGTGGAGATGAAAGACGGCCGGGCGCCTTTTAGTGAGATCAGCCGCTCACCGGAAGATGAGGACGAAGCCACCATCACCATCAGGAACCGTACAGGCTTCGATGCGGTGATGTTTTACTTCGTGAACACCAACCTGCTGCTGGACGATACCAGTAAGCTTTTTGCGGTCTATATCAAAAAAGGAAGCAGCTACACCTTTGGCTTCCGCCCCAACTTCGGGCGTTTCAACTTTGCCTTTGGCCACCAGTGGCTCCGCCTCGATCCTCCCATCGAATTCACGCTCCGCGATTTCGTGAACGAGAACTCCGCCCGTCCCGTATCATCCACCGGCAAAAGGATCGGCATCTACAACATCGACGGCTATTTCCAGGAAGTGCCCCGCCTGGAGCAGTACTATCTCAACCACGACATTACCCTGATGAACTTCGAGCCCAGCTACAGCGCCAACAACCCCGCCCCTAAAAAGATATACTCCGCCCCCAG
>DASWNB010000271.1:0-2454 GCA_036399455.1 Flavisolibacter sp.
ACGCTCATCTTCATTGCCTTTACCATTATCTATGCACTGATGTTCCCCGAGCTCAAAGCGCAAATGATGGAAATGACGCGGGCGGAAATGGAAAAGCAAGGCAAGATGTCCGACGACGAGATTGACAACGCCGTAAACATACTGGACAAATACTACTGGGCGCTCGCCATCGGCGGCACCCTGCTGTTGTATGTCATCATCGGCGCTATCGGCTCACTCATCGGCGCAGCCGTTACACGCAAGCGTCCCAAAACTCCTTTTGATCAACTAAGCATATAATGGACCTTTCAATCGTCATCCCTCTATACAACGAAGATGAGTCCTTGCCAGAACTGTGCGACTGGATCAGGAGAGTGTGCGAGGAGCATGGCTATACCTTTGAGATCATCCTGGTGGACGATGGCAGCACCGACAGGTCCTGGCAGGTGATCGAAGAGCTGAGAGCCGCCGACCCCCGCATCAAAGGCATCAAGTTCCAGCGCAACTACGGCAAATCAGCCGCCCTCAATGAAGGCTTCAAGGCTGCCCAGGGCAACGTGGTAGTGACCATGGATGCCGACCTGCAGGACAGTCCCGATGAAATACCGGAGCTGCGCCGCCTCATTGTGGAAGAAGGGTTCGACCTTATCAGCGGGTGGAAGAAAAAGCGGTATGACAACACCCTCACCAAGAACATTCCCTCCAAGTTCTTTAATGCCGTTACCAGGAAGGTGTCCAAGATACAACTGCACGATTTCAACTGCGGACTGAAGGCCTACCGCAAAAAAGTCGTGAAGAGCATAGAAGTATATGGCGAGATGCACCGCTATATTCCCGTACTGGCCAGGTGGGCAGGCTTTAAAAAGATAGGTGAAAAAGTGGTGGAGCACAGGGCCCGTAAGTACGGAACTTCCAAATTCGGGTGGGAACGCTTTGTCAACGGCTTCCTCGACCTTATGTCCATCACCTTCGTGGGCAAATTCTCCAAACGGCCCATGCACTTTTTCGGGCTTTGGGGCACCATCTTTTTCATGATAGGACTGGTCATCACGCTCTACCTTGTTTTTGCCAAGTTCATCGACCGCGATTTTGCCCTCACCAACCGCCCGGGCTTTTTCCTGGCGCTGACGGCGCTTATCATAGGCATGCAGCTTTTCCTGGCAGGATTCATCTCCGAGCTGATTGCCCGGAATGCTCCCGGACGAAATTCTTATTTGATAGAGGATAAACTGGGCTTGTAGTGAGAAAAGTGCTCATCATAGGGCCCGCTTATCCCCTGCGGGGCGGACTGGCTACGTTCAACCAGCGCCTGGCCGAAGAGTTCATCCGCCAGGGCGATGACTGCGCCATTGTTTCCTTTTCGCTCCAGTACCCTTCCGTCTTTTTCCCCGGCAAAACACAATATTCCAGCGAGCCTGCACCGGAAGGACTCACCATCCACACCATCATCAATTCGGTGAACCCGCTCAACTGGCTCAGCGTGGGCAATCAGATCCGCCGCTGGAAGCCCGACATCATCGTGGTGCGCTTCTGGCTTCCCTTCATGGGTCCCTCCCTGGGAACCATCCTGCGCCAGGTGCGCCGCAACAAACACACTCGCATCATCTGCATTGCCGATAACGTGATCCCCCATGAGCGCCGTCCCGGCGACAGGAGCTTTACCCGCTATTTCCTCAGATCCTGCCACGCTTTCGTGACCATGAGCGAAAAGGTGATGAACGACCTGCGCCGCTTTGAAAGGGACAAGCCCGCCCAACTGGTGCAGCACCCCCTGTACGACAACTTCGGCGGCATCATTTCCAAAGCCGAAGCCCGTGCCGCACTTGGATTGCCTGCGCAGGAAAAGATCATCCTTTTCTTTGGCTTTATCCGCCAGTACAAGGGCCTCGACCTGCTCATCAGGGCCATGGCAGATGAGGGAATAAAGAAGGAAAAGATAAAGCTGCTGGTGGCCGGCGAGTTTTATGAAGATGAGAAACCTTACCGCGACCTGGTCGCCACGCTGGGACTGGAAGAAACCGTCATCCTCCGCAGCCATTTTATTGCCGATAACGAAGTAAGGAACTACCTCTGCGCTGCCGACTGCGTGGTGCAGCCCTACCGCAACGCCACCCAAAGCGGCGTTACGCCTCTTGCCTATCATTTTGAAAAGCCCATGGTGGTCACCAACGTAGGCGGGCTTCCCTCACTGGTGCCCCACGGCAAGGTAGGACTGGTATGCGAGCCGGAGCCTTCCTCCATCGCCGCCGCCATCCTGCAATTCTATCAATTAGGCGAAAATTATTTTATTCCTCATCTTCGTGCCGAAAAGCAAAAATACTCATGGGCGAACCTGACGGAAGCAATTGGAAAACTGGCTATTAGCTGATAGCCGTTAGCTATTAGCCAACAGCCAACAGCTATCAGCCAACAGCCTTAAGCCTTCCACCCTCCGCCCCTACCTACTATGATCTACAGAAGCAAAGCGCCTTTACG
>DASWNB010000272.1:0-2398 GCA_036399455.1 Flavisolibacter sp.
AATGCGTTTCTTCCGGGTAATGCAGGGTATCTGCCGGCGCCTGGTGGTTCTGCGCCCCTGCTCCCGCAGCACAGAAGAAGGCCAGTATAAAGAATGTATATCTCATGGTGGTGGTTTAAAAGGTGGAAGGCAAAGGGCGAAAGGTGTAAGTCGGAAGTCTTAAGTCTTAAGTCTTAAGTCTTAAGTCTTAAGCCGGAAGTCCTGGCCATTGGCACCGGGCTTATGGCTTATGACTTACGGCTTCCGACTTTACGCTCCGGGCTACCGCCTTCTACCTTCTACCTTTCACCTTCTACCTTAATAAAAGGCAAAAATATCCGCCTGGGCGCCTCCGGGCGTCAGTTTTATGTCATAACAATTTGCCAATTCTCTAGTTTTGGGAAATGAGCCGTTTATTCTTGCTTTTCGGGCTGATCCTGCTGCTGACCTCCTGCGGGGGGAACGACGACATGCCCGGTATCTTTCATAAGCCTCCTTTTTCCGCGCTGACCGACAGCATCAGGAAAGACCCTACCAATGCCGACCTCTATTACCGCAGGGGCGCCCTTCTTTACCAGAGTAATTCCATTAATTTAGCCGAGGAAGACCTTCGCAAGGCCTGGAGCCTCAATCCAAGCGAGGAATACGCCCTCAGCATCACCACCATCCTGCAGGACCGCAGTACCGATTCCGCCATTGTTTTTCTCCAGGAAGCCAACAGGAAGCTGCCCAACAGCATCGCCCTGCAGGTAGGGCTGGCAAGAGGCTACCAGCTAAAAGGAAAGACCGCCGAGGCCATGGCCATTGCTGACCGCATCCTCACCCAGTTCCCCAACCAGCTCGATGCCCTGCTGCTCCGCTCCGAGCTGCTGAAAGCCTCCAACAGGAATCCCGAAGCGCTCGCCACCCTCGAAAAAGCCTATGCCTACGCCCCCTTCGACGCGGAGCTGACCCACACGCTGGCCTTTGAATACGCCGAGGCAAAAAATCCAAAAGCCCTTTCCCTGGCCGATTCGCTGATTGCAATGGACATAAGGCAGGAACATGCCGAACCTTATTACTTCAAGGGCGTGTACTATTCCAACACCGGCAACACTACCGAAGCCCTTCGCCAGTTTGACCGGGCCATCCAGCAGGACTACTATTTCATCAACGCCTACGTCAACAAAAGCATCATCTACTACGAACAAAAGAACTATCCCGGAGCCCTCAAAACCCTCCAACTCGCCTCCACCGTAGCCCCCACCGAAGCCACCGTTTATTACTGGCTTGGCAAAACCAAGGAAGCCTTAGGCAACAAAACGGAAGCACAACTTGATTATCAAAGGGCCTTTGGTTTGGATAAAACGCTTACGGAGGCGAAAGAAGCGGCGGAGAAGTTGTAGGGGAGCGGATGACCGTTAAGAGACCACCGATAACCGAAAGGAGCTGTTGGCTGTTAGCTGATAGCTGTTAGCAGAGCAGGGTAAGCGATAAAGCTCCTGCTCAAATTCATGTTTAATGAACGGCTGCCCATAGGCTGTACGTGAACAGGCCAACAGCTATCAGCTATTGGCCAACAGCTTCGTCTCGCAACTCGCAGCTTCTCTTTATCTTGCGCCCGAAACTAAAAACTCCCTCCCAATGGCCCTTATTGCTCCCTCGCTTTTGTCTGCTGATTTTTTACGGTTGGAAGAAGAATGCCGGATGCTTAATGAAAGCGAGGCAGACTGGTTCCACCTTGATGTAATGGACGGCCGCTTTGTTCCGAACATCTCCTTCGGCTTTCCCGTGATAGAGCATATAAGAAAGGCCACCGACAAAGTGTGCGACGTGCACCTGATGATCCTGGAGCCCGAGAAATACGCCGAAGCCTTCAAGGCAGCAGGCGCCGACGTGCTGACCGTTCACATTGAAGCCTGCGTTCACCTGCACCGCAACATCCAGCAGATAAAATCCCTGGGCATGCAGGCCGGCGTAGCTTTAAATCCACACACACCCGTTTCCCTGCTCCAGGAAATACTGGCCGATATAGACCTCGTTTGCCTCATGAGCGTCAACCCCGGTTTCGGCGGGCAGAAGTTCATCCGGCAAACCCTCCGGAAAACCCGCGAGTTGAAAAAAATGATCACCGACCAGGGCCTCAACGTAAAGATCGAAATCGACGGCGGCGTCACCCTCGACAACGCCCCCGACCTCATCGCCGCCGGCGCGGATGTCCTTGTGGCTGGGAACACTGTATTTAAATCGCCGGACCCCACCGAAACGATTGCGAAGCTGAAGGCGATTTAAGGTTTGAAGTTTGAGGTTTGAGGTTCGTTAGGTGTCACATTCTTCCTTTTAGTGAAGGCCTCTGCATCCCCGCACCTTTGTGGTTCCCCCCGGTTGTCGGTGGTCGGTTATCGGTTATCTCTCATCGGTTATCTCTCATCAGTCATCG
>DASWNB010000273.1:0-3198 GCA_036399455.1 Flavisolibacter sp.
CGCCTACCAGAATTTCGACGTGAAGTTTTACGTGGACACGGTGATCAACGGCATTACCATACGCGAGGAATTCCCCGGTACGGCAGCCGGATTTATCGGTTACAACACCTACATCAAAAACTTCAATATCAAGAACCAGAGCGTGGCGGTGAACGCCAACAAGAAGCAGGGCTTCTGGGGTTTTGAAACCACCATGAGCTTTGCAGGTTCCAATTTTCCCTTCAGCACTACCGGCCAGGCTCCCGAAGGCGCCACAACCGTAGTGAACCCGCTCTTTGCCACATCTCCCGTGCCCCCGGGCTCCTGCGTGGTCACTTCGGCCTTTACTCCCGGCAAGCTCCGCATCACCGGCAACGAAACCTCCGACATCGTAGTAGAAATCTCCCTCTCCACCAACAAAAGCTTCGAATGGAAAGATCTCACCGCCGACGGCAGATGGGAACCCTCTAAAGGCGAACAGGTGGTTGATATGGGAATTCGTGGGATGGTGACGAGAGTGCAGTAGGCTGGCGGGAAGCGGGAATCGTCAATCGTCAATCGTGAATGGGTCGTTTGTGGTGGAAGATGCTTTCTTTAGCAGGCAGTCATTCGTTCTAATACTCAATATTCAATGTTCAATTCTCAAGTGCGTATCCTTAATCCGGAGCGACTTGAGAATTGAGCGTTGAGCATTGAATATTGAGCATTTAAAAACAACCGCCTGCCCAGGAGAAGCTTCTGCCATAATAAGCGGCCCATTCACGATTGACGATTCACGATTCACGGCTTCTTCCTCAACACCGCCTCCTGATAACCCCGCAGCGCATAGCTATCCACCAAAGGAACATCCTTCTCCTTGCCGCCGGTGGTGTGAAGGGGCTTCGCGGAAATGCTGAAGAACTCCACCATAAGGCAGCCGTTCTCTATCCAGTAGCTGTCTACAATGGTGTTGTTGCCTACGGTGAAGGCGGAGGTGAATTTGTTGCCCAGCCAGTACTGGTCCAGGATGATGCTGTTACGTTCGTCTATTACCCAGTGGCCTTTGGCTGTATCCACCGGTTTCAGGATGTAGGGACGGTTGTCCTGCTTGTTCTCCCCGTATATGATCTGCCAGGTGTACTGGCCTGCCGAGTCGGAGGGCTGGATGATAAGCTGCATCGGAACTTTTTGGGGCTCCTTTGCTCCCTGCTTGTACCACAGGAGCTCTCCCTGCCAGTGGCCCAGGAAGGAGGCGGGAAAATCCTGCTGTGCCGTCGCGGTGACGGACAGGAAAAAGCAGCACAAAGAAAGTATCGCTTTCATGCTGCTAAAATACGTGGTTTGTAAAAGGGATTATAAATAGATGCCGTTCTTCAGGCGGACGTGTTTGTTACCCTGGCAATCTCTTTTTGTGGCTGCGCAAGAGCTGATGGAAACCATTAATACGGCGAATGCGCCGAGCAGGAAAAGACTCCGTTTCATAAGTACGTTTTAACGATTAAAAATTTTGAACACAATGGCTGTTCAAGGGCGGATCAGGTAGAAATGGTTCATCAGAGGTAAAACGGAGTAACTAAAAGTTTATTGTGGTGCAAGAAGCGACAAGATAAAAAGCATTTTTGAGAATTCATAGCCTGCGCTGCGCTTGGCGGAATTTCACCGCCAGGACGCCAGAACGCGAGGCTTCGCGCAAAGAAGCTGTTGGCCCATAGCTGTTGGCTGTTAGCACGGCAGGAACGGCGAAGGAGAGCCTGGCAGAAGGATGAATAAGAGTAAAATGCCTGTAGATTGAACGTAAGCAAGCCAATAGCTAACAGCCATAAGCTAACAGCTCATCTTCTTTGCGTCCTGGCGTCCTGGCGGTTAATCCTTCAAACTACTTCAATATCTCCAACTCCTTCCCAATCCGCACGAACGCCTCTATAGCCTTATCCAGATGCTCCTGCTCGTGGGCGGCGCTTATCTGGACGCGGATGCGGGCCTGGCCTTTGGGAACTACGGGATAGAAGAAGCCGATGACGTAAACGCCCTCCTCCAGCAGCCGGTCCGCGAATCTGGCGGCCAGCACGGAGTCGTAAAGCATGATGGGAACGATGGGGTGCTCGCCGGGCTTGATGTCGAAGCCGGCTTCGGTCATTTTTGTCCGGAAATAACGGGTGCTGTTTTCCAGTTTATCGCGCAATGCGGTTGTTTCGCTGATCAGGTCCAGAACGGCAATGGAAGCGCCGGTAATGGAAGGAGCCATCGTGTTGGAGAACAGGTAGGGACGGCTCCGCTGGCGCAGGATCTCGATGATCTCTTTCCGCCCGCTGGTAAATCCTCCCGATGCTCCGCCGAGGGCCTTGCCCAGTGTGCCGGTAATGATGTCTATGCGGCCCATCACACCCTTGTGCTCGTGGGTACCGCGGCCGGTCTTGCCCATGAAGCCGGAGGCATGGCTTTCGTCCACCATAACGATGGCATCGTAGCGGTCGGCGAGGTCGCAGATGCGGTCCAGTTGGGCAATGGTGCCGTCCATGCTGAACACGCCATCGGTAACTATGACGCGGCTGCGGGCCCCGGAAGCCTGCTGCAGCTTGGCTTCGAGGTCTTCCATATTATTATGCTCGTAGCGGAAGCGCTGCGCCTTGCAAAGGCGAACGCCGTCGATGATGGAAGCGTGGTTGAGGGCATCGGAAATGATGGCATCCTGCTCGTTGAACAGTGGCTCGAACACTCCGCCGTTGGCGTCGAAGGCAGCTACATAAAGAATGGTGTCTTCGGTGCCCAGGAAATCGGCAAGCTTCTGCTCCAGCTCCTTGTGGATGTCCTGCGTACCGCAGATAAAACGTACGGAGCTCATGCCGTAGCCGTGCGAATCGATGTACTTGTGTGCGGCTTCGATGGTTTTTGGGTGGGATGAAAGACCCAGGTAATTGTTGGCGCAAAAATTCAGAACTGTCCTGCCGTTTACAATGATCTCGGCTCCCTGGGGGCTGGCGATAACACGCTCGTTCTTGTACAATCCCGTAGTCTTGATCTCTTCTATTTCCGTCTTGAGTCTTTCGATGAATTTATCGTTCATGGCAGCAAAGATAGGGGGCGACGATGAACGTTGATCGACCACCGATCACCGATAAGCGCCGACCGATTAGGGACAACCGATAAGCGATGGTCCACGATAGCTCATCAAAACATCTTCGTGCATCCTTCGTGTCCCCGGGTCTTCGTGGTTCCCTTCGGTCATCGGTTGTCGCTGAT
>DASWNB010000274.1:0-4145 GCA_036399455.1 Flavisolibacter sp.
ACGTCTTCTCCCCTTTTATTCTTCACCGCTTCGGGCTGGTTCATGAAAGTGTGTGTATGCCCGCCAATGATAAGGTCGACATTTTCACTGTCTTTTGCAAGAAGAAGATCACTTATTTTATTCTCGGAGTATTTATAGCCCAGGTGTGAAAGGCAGATCACCATATCACAGTTCTTCCTCTTCAGTTCAGCAGCCGTTTCGTTTAACTTTTGTACCGGGTCAATGTACACAGTACTGCCGTACAGGTTATCCGGCACAAGCCCTTTCAGCTCGATACCTACGCCGGTCACTCCAATCTTCAGCTTTCCTTTCCTGAATATTTTGTAGGGCACCGCCAGGCTTTCCATTGGCGTGCCTGAAAAGTCGTAGTTGGAAATGATCATCGGGAAACCGGCATGAGCCCCCAGTTGCATTGCCAGGTTTTCTATTCCTGCATCAAAATCATGGTTGCCGATGGTAGCGGCATCATAACCCATGGCAGTCATTGCCTTTATCTCGGGTTCTCCCTTGTATATATTGAAATAAGGCGTGCCCTGGAAGATATCGCCTGCATCCAGCAGCAGGACATGCTCTTCTTCCTGCCTGATGCGCCGGATCAGCTCCGACCTTGCGGCCACACCGCCCAGGCCCTGGTTCCTTCCGCCATCCATTGGGAAAGGATCGATACGGCTGTGTGTGTCGTTGGTATGAAGAATGGTGAGGCGGGCAGGCGTTTCAAACAAACCGGCCGCACGGCCAATGACCGGTGCTGCCAGCAGCGAGCCTGCAGCCAGCACGGATTGCGATATGAATTTTCTTCTATTGAGCATGGCGTACGCGTTTTTCAGTGGAAACAGGCAGGTTCTTTCCTCCCGCATTCAGCGAACGTGTATAATCGATAATGGCATCACGCAACAGGTAACCCGTGTTTTGCACAGGGATGTTCCTCAACGGCTTGCCCTGGTCGTCTACGTTAATCACGTAATCAGTAGTGGTAATATGATAAGTCCTGGAAGGATCAAGCGGCTGCCCGCCGATAAGCACGTTCACTGCTTTCTTATCCTGTATTTCCATTGTGAGTCCCGCAACAGGCCAGCCACCGCTGGCAGCAGTGGCATCAAGGACCTGCTGGAGCACGCTTCCCTTTACCTGCTGCACCAGCAGGAGATTATCGAAAGGCATGAGCTCGAACACTTTGCCCCTGGTGATGGGTCCCGCAGCTATCTGCGTAAGACGGATGCCGCCGTTGTTGAGAAAGGCAACGCTCACCTGCGGATCCATCTTCTGCCGGGCCATCTGCAGCATGACGTCGGTCATGAAGTTGTTGAGCGACCCGGAAGGCTGCTCCCTTTCAAGAGCCTGCCCGAAAGTGCCCAGCACTTCGTTCATGCTTTTCTCGAGGCTGTCGCGGTAAACCCTGGTGAGGTTCAGGAGGGCCGTATCCCTGGGCAGTTGCGGAGTGATGCGGTATTCCTCGTATTGCAGCTTAACAGGCTGGTAGACCGTTGAGCACGAAGCCAGCAGCACCAGGAGGACGGGGATAAACTTTCTTATTGGGGTCATGGTAGTTACAGACGCAAATGTCCTGCAAGAATCCGAAAAACTTTACTAAAAGTCTAATTGCCGAAAAACTTAGGCAGCAAATTCTTTTTGTTGTTAATTTAGACCCCAATAATTAACTAACTATCACTGCTATGAGAAAGATCTGCATCTTATTATTCCTTGCTGCCCTTGTTTCCACTGGCAGCCATGCACAAACCACAAAAAAAAGCCGCCTCGGCTGGGGCATCAAGACAGGATTGAACGCTTCCAAGCTGAATGCTGAGACCTCAACCTCATCGGATGAGGACTGGAAGACGGGCTTTGTATTCGGCGCCTTCGTCAACATAAACGCAGGAAGCAAGTTCTCCATCCAGCCTGAGTTCCTGTATTCATCCATGGGTGGCAACATTTCCAGCCCCCTGTATTCAGAAAGGCACCGCCTCAACTATTTCTCCATTCCCGTATTGGCCAAGTTCAATATCGGCAAGGGGTTCTCTGTAGTAGCCGGTCCCCAGATCGACATGCTCATTTCAGCGAAGACCCGCACCAGCAATTCCTCAACCGTGTTGAAGTCCACCAATAATTTCAACGAGCAAAGCTTCAACCTTACCGGCGGAGTGGAATTCTTCCCCGGCAAGTGCTTTGGTCTCTCCGCCCGTTATATCCACGGCCTGAGCAATGTATGGAACACTCCCGGCAATGCCAACACCGTTGAATTCCGCAACCAGGGCGTTCAGCTCACCGCTGCTATCAGGCTGTAAGAAGGCAAAAGGTAAAAGGTAAAGGGTAGAAGGCCGAAGGCATTCAAGCGATACAAGGCGCAAAGAAGAACAAGAATCTTCCTTGCGCCTTTCTTATTTAATACTCAATATTCAATGTTCAACGCTCAATTCTCAAGTGTGTCCTGAACTGGAACGTACTTGAGAATTGAACATTGATTATTGAATATTTCCACCTCCCGCCTTCTGCCTTCCACCTTTTACCTTCCACCTTCCGCCTTTTACCTTTTACCTTCTTAGCTTTGCCCCTTGCATGCAACAGAAGATCACCCTTAAGGTATTGCCGTCAGAAGCGGCAGATGAAACCGTGCTGAAGAACATAGCAGCCCAGGCAGCAAGCGTAAAGGCTGCCTCTATCACCGGCTACAATATTTTAAAGCGCTCCATCGATGCACGCGGACGGCAGGTATGGATACAGCTCACGCTCCAGGTATTTATCGACGAACCTTTCCAGCCCCATAGCCTTCAGCCCCTGCAACTGCGCGATGTACACAATGCAGAGAGAAGGGTGCTCATCATCGGGGCAGGACCCGCCGGATTGTTCGCGGCGCTACGGCTGGTAGAGCACGGCATCAAGCCCATCATACTTGAAAGAGGGAAGGATGTACGGGCCCGCAGGAGAGATCTCGCCGCAATGAACAAGGAAGGCTTTGTGAATCCCGAAAGCAATTACTGCTTTGGCGAAGGCGGCGCCGGCACCTACAGCGACGGCAAGCTGTACACCCGCAGCACCAAGCGCGGCGACGTGCAGCGCATCCTGAGCACGCTGGTGCATTTCGGGGCGGATGAGCGCATCCTTTACGAAGCCCACCCGCACATAGGCACCAACAAGCTGCCGCACATCATCACCGCCATCAGGGAAAAGATCATCGAATGCGGCGGTGAAGTGCTGTTTGAGAAAAAATTATCGGGTTTCATTCTCCGGGATGATGAAGTAAAAAAAGTAAAAACAGCAGACGGCGAAGTATTTGAAGGAGAAGCCGTCATCCTGGCTACGGGACACTCGGCCAGGGATGTGTTTCAACTGCTGCAGGACAACAATCTTATTATCGAGTTCAAGCCTTTTGCCCTTGGCGTACGCATCGAGCATCCTCAATCACTCATCGACAGCATTCAATACCATACTGATGACCGCGGCGAGTTCCTGCCGCCTGCCTCGTACAGCCTTGTGGAGCAGGTGAACAACAGGGGCGTGTTTTCCTTTTGCATGTGTCCCGGCGGCATCATTGCTCCCGCCGCCACCAGTGAAGGCGAGATAGTAGTGAACGGCTGGTCGCCCTCGAAAAGGAACAACCCTTTTGCCAACAGCGGCATGGTGGTAAGCGTGGAAGAGAAGAATATACAGGCGTTTAAAGACCGGGGCGCCCTGGCCGGAATGTATTTCCAGCAGGAAGTGGAGCAGAAAGCCTATGCTGCCGGTGGCGGCAAGCTGGTAGCTCCTGCCCAGCGGATGGTGGATTTCACAGAAGGCAAGGTATCCTCTACCCTGCCCGTATGCAGCTATCTTCCCGGTATCGGTTCTGCTGACCTGAAGGAGGTGCTGCCTCCCTTTGTGCACCAGTCACTTCAGGCAGCCTTTAAGGAATTTGGTAAAAAGATGAGAGGCTATTTCACCAACGATGCCGTTGTGGTGGCCACAGAATCCAGGACTTCATCTCCCGTACGCATCCCCCGCAACAACGAAAGCCTGCATCATCCACAGGTAAAGAACCTCTATCCCTCTGCCGAAGGAGCCGGTTATGCCGGTGGAATCGTCAGCGCCGCCATGGATGGAGAGCGTGTTGCCGATGCGGTGTTTGGAGCGAGACCGAAGGTCGTGAATCGTCAATCGTGAATCGTGAATGG
>DASWNB010000275.1:0-7692 GCA_036399455.1 Flavisolibacter sp.
GCGGTATCGAGTTCATGGCCACTATGGCCTCGCATTACGACCTTGCACGCTTCGGTTCCGAAAGGCTTGGATTTTCGCCCCGCCAGTGCGACCTGCTGATGGTGATGGGCACCATTGCCAAGAAAATGGCTCCCGTAGTACACCAGGTTTACCTGCAGATGGCCGAGCCCCGCTGGGTAATGGCCGTAGGCGCCTGCGCCTGCAGCGGCGGCATCTTCGACAGCTACAGCGTACTGCAGGGAATTGACCAGATAGTGCCCGTGGACGTATACGTTCCCGGCTGCCCGCCCCGTCCCGAAGCCATCATTGACGGGGTCATACGTATCCAGGACCTTGTAGGCAAGGAAGAACTCCGCCGCAGGAACAGTGAGCATTACAAGAAGTTGTTAAACAGTTATGGAATAGAATAAAGCTGATAGCTGTTAGCTTATGGCTGTTAGCTTTTTAGCAGCCCAGCCAACAGCTAAAAGCTAAAAGCCAATAGCTAAATGTTGACAAACGAAACAATAAAACAAAGGCTGGTTGAGAAATTCGGGGACCGCGTGACCGGTTTTGACGAGCCCTATGGCATGCTGACCTTTGAAGTGCCCAAAGACATGAACGTGGAAGTAATGCGGTTCCTGTACGATGACGAGGATCTGCAATTCCGCTTTCTCACTGATCTTACAGCGGTTCATTATCCCGCCTTCAAAGGCCGGGAACTGGCCGTTGTTTACCACATGCACAACCTGGTAGATAACTGCCGCATCCGCTTTAAAGCTTTCCTCGACATCAACCAGCCCGATATACAGACCATCATAGGCATCTTCTCTTCTGCCAACTGGCAGGAGCGTGAAGCTTATGATTTTTATGGCGTGAACTTCGTCGGCCACCCCAACCTCAAGCGCATCATGAACGTAGACGAAATGGACTACTTCCCCATGCGCAAGGAGTTTCCCCTGGAAGACCAGACCAGGATAGACAAGGACGACGAAATGTTCGGCCGTGGCGGCAGCTTCGACTTTGGCAACCGCCAGGCAGACGGAGCGCCCAGGCAAATACCTGAGTCTACGGGAGGGTAGAAGGTATAGGGTAGAAGGTAGAAGGTAGAAGGAATTTGGATATTAGGAATTAGGCAGAGGGGAAGATTGATTGAGGATTAAGTTAAGAACAGAACGGACTTACGGCTTACGGCTTTGGACTTAAGACTTGGAACTTTCGGCTTCGGACTAACAGGCAGGCGCTATTCACCATTGACCATTGACCATTCACGAAATAACATTCACGATTGACGATTCACGAATGAGCACAACAACACAGGATTATGCACAGGCTAATATGGGTTCGGGCACTACAAAGCTGAACCTGGGCCCTACACACCCTGCCACCCACGGCGTTTTCCAGAACATCCTGGAACTGGACGGGGAACGCATCGTATCGGCGGAGCAGACCATCGGGTACATTCACCGCGCTTTTGAGAAGATTGCCGAAAGAAGACCGCTTTACCAGATCACGCCTCTGACCGACCGCCTCAATTACTGCTCGGCGCCCATCAACAACATGGGCTGGCACATGACCTGCGAAAAGCTGCTTGGCATCAAAACACCCAAGAGGGTGGATTATCTCCGCGTCATTATCATGGAACTGGCCCGCATTGCCGACCACCTCATCTGCAACTCGGTAATTGGCGTGGATACGGGCGCCTTTACAGGCTTCCTTTACGTAATGCAGTACCGCGAGCTTATTTATGAAATATGGGAAGAGGTTTGCGGCTCGCGCCTCACCACCAATATCGGCCGCATCGGCGGATTTGAAAGGGATTTCAACCAGATAGCCTTCACCAAGCTGGAGCGCTTCCTGAAAGAATATCCCGATGTGCTGAGGGAATTCGAGAACCTGTTCGTCCGCAACCGCATCTTTATGGAGCGTACCATCGGTACAGGTCCAATCAGCGCCGAAAGAGCCCTTAACTACGGCTTTACCGGTCCTAACCTGCGGGCCGCCGGCGTGGACTACGACGTTCGCGTGCATACGCCCTACTGCAGCTACCAGGATTTCGACTTCGACATACCCGTAGGCACTACCGGCGATACATACGACCGCTTCCTGGTACGCAACCAGGAAATGTGGCAGTCGCTCCGCATCATCGAACAGGCTTACAAAAAAATACAGGATTTCAAGGGAGAAGAGGCGGTGGTATTCCATGCCGATGTGCCCGAGTATTACCTGCCCGAGAAGAAGGACGTGTACACCAAGATGGAAGCCCTTATCTACCACTTCAAGATCGTCATGGGTGAGATCGACATCCCGCCCGGCGAAGTGTACCATGCTGTGGAAGGTGGCAACGGAGAGCTTGGCTTCTACCTCATCAGCGATGGCGGCAGAACTCCTTACAGGCTTCACTTCCGGAGGCCCTGCTTTATCTACTACCAGGCCTACGAGGAAATGGTAAAGGGAAGCATGCTGAGTGATGCCATCATCGTACTTTCTTCCCTCAATCTTATAGCAGGGGAGATGGATGCTTAGGAGAGGTGGAAGGGTATAGGGTAGAAGGTAGAAGGTAGAAGGAACTGGGCCTGGGAGACAACTTTAGACTTACGACTATAAAATATCGACTTTAGACACTGACTTATAAATGAAATTTTCAGAAGAAAAACTCAACAAGGTACGGGAGATCATGGAGCGTTACCCGGAAGGAAAACATAAAAGCGCCCTGATACCCGTTCTGCACCTGGCGCAGGAAGAGAACGGCGGCTGGCTGAGCGCCGAAGCCATGGATTACGTGGCCGGCCTGCTGGACCTCAAGCCCATTGAAGTATATGAAGTGGCTACGTTCTACAGCATGTACAACCTGAAACCCGTGGGTAAATACCTCTTCGAGGTGTGCCAGACCGGACCCTGCATGCTTAACGGCAGTGACGAGATCATTAGCTACATCAGGGAAAAGCTGGGTATTGGCGTGGGTGAAACCACCCGCGACGGCCTGTTCACCCTGAAAACTGTGGAATGCCTCGGCGCCTGCGGCTACGCACCCATGATGCAGTTGGGCAAGTTCTACAAGGAACACCTGACCAAAGAAAAAATCGACCAGATCGTTGACGAGTGCAGGAATACTGCCGCTCAGAACAACTAACTGATAAGCTTTAACCGGCAGGCTTTATAAAGCCCGTACGGTACTAACCAAAACTAACACACGTTCCTTATGAAAAGGAAGAACTATTCAAGCTCTTTGTTATTATTGTTGTGCGTCGTCCTCGCTTCCTGCGGGGCCATAAGGCAATCACGTGAAGACCTGTACGCGTCGAGGGATAAGGAAAGAAAGAACTTTGTGCAGACGAAGGACGGACAGGTGTACGAGGTGAACGAGGTGGTGTTCCGCAACCCGCTCTTTGGCAAATCTACCGTGGAGGTCAGCCCAGGTAACCGGATCGATACAAGGGAAGTGGTGGCTTACCAGAACAGCGCCGCGTATTACCGCAGGCACGGCGGGCAGTTTTTGCCCAGGACCAAGAAAGGCCTGATCAATATGTACGTAGGCAGGGAGTATTACCAGGACTACGACGCGCCGATTGCCGGCAGCAACCAGTCCGGGCGCTGGCGCACCAAGACCCGCACGGTTTATTACCTGCAAAAAGGTGATGAATCCGCCCTGGTGCAGTATAGCCCTGAAGCGCTGAAAGAATACGTGAAGGACTATCCCCCCGCGATGGAGCACATCACGGACTACGAGCAGGCAAGAAAGAAGGTGCGGATGTGGTCGTGGATCAATACCAGTGCGGTGATCGGCGGTGGCGTGATAGCTGCTACCGGAGGTGTTAAGGACAATAAGCTGACTACCGCAGGTTATGCAGGCGTTGGCCTGCTTGTGGGCGGTTTCGGCAGCGGGCTGGTAAACAAGATCAGGAGGCTGAAAACCGGAAGGCACCTGGAGCTGGCATTGGAAGAGTACAACCGTCAAAGTTTCAAGACAAAAAAGAAATAATATGCAACTGACTCCTTACCTGATGTTCAACGGGCAGTGCGAAGAAGCGCTGAACTTCTACGCTAAAGCCCTCAATGGCGAAATCAAAAGCCTCATGCACTTTGAAGGCTCTCCCGCCGAGAACATGAGCGCCGACAAAAAGCAGGTGATGCACTCTCACTTCGAAGCCAACGGGATACTTTTCATGGCTTCGGACTCCGGCCAGCCCGGAACGGGACCCACACAGGCAGGCGGCGTTCACCTGAGCATCAACTTCGACACAGCCGAAGAAGAGGAGAAGGTGTTCAATGCGCTGGCCGAAGGCGGCAAGGTAACCATGCCCCTGCAGGATACCTTCTGGGGCGCCAGGTTCGGTATGGTGACCGACAAATACGGCATCAACTGGATGTTCAACCACGATAAGCCGCAGCAGCAATGAGGCTCTGTTTAGTAATATTGCTCTTTGTTTCCGGTTCCGCTTTTGCGCAGAAGGATGAAGTGCTTCACCGCATGAACCGGCTGCACCGGTTGATGGAGGCGGCAGATGCTTCTACACGAAGCTTTCTGCACGACAGCCTCAGCTACGGCCACAGCAACGGGTGGGTGGAGAACCGGCAGGAGTTTCAAAAGAACCTGGGCAGCTACCTGGTGTACCACTCCATAAAGGAGGACAGCATCCAGGCAGGCGTGCACAGGAAGGTGGCTCACGTCCGCTTCAATGCCGACATAGACGCCACCCTTAACGGCACCCGCTCCCTCTTCCGCCTTAAAGTGCTGGAAGTATGGGTTCGGGAAGGCAGAACGTGGAAGCTGTTTGCACGACAGGCGACGAGGAGATGAGAGAAGCTGCAAGCTTTTAGCTGCGAGCTTCGAGAAAGACAAACATTAATCAATAAAAGAGATGGGTTACGGCAGCAGCTCGCAACTCACCGCTCATAGCTAATAAGAATGGGAATCAAACTATTATTGGACAAAGCTCATATCGAAGGCATCCGGTATTACGATGCATACCGCAAGAACGGGGGCTATGCGGCCGTGGAGAAAGCCTTCAAAATGGCTCCTGCCGATATCGTAGAAGAAGTGAAGAAAAGCGGGCTTCGCGGAAGGGGTGGCGCAGGCTTCCCCACCGGCATGAAATGGAGCTTCCTTGCCAAGCCCGAAGGCGTTCCCCGCTACCTCGTCTGCAATGCCGACGAATCCGAGCCGGGAACCTTTAAGGACCGCTACCTGATGGAGTTCCTTCCGCACCTGCTGATCGAAGGGCTCATCATATCGTCCTTTGCGCTGGGCTCCGGCAGAACCTACATCTATATCCGTGGCGAATACGCCTGGATCGTTGACATATTGGAACAGGCTATCGCCGAAGCCAACCAGGCCGGTTTCCTGGGCAAGAACATCCTCGGCACCGGGTTCGATTGCCAGATATACGTGCAGCAAGGCGCCGGCGCCTACATCTGCGGCGAGGAAACGGCCCTGCTCGAATCACTGGAAGGCAAGAGAGGCAATCCCCGCATCAAGCCGCCCTTTCCGGCCATCAGGGGATTGTGGGATTGTCCTACCGTGGTAAACAACGTGGAAACGCTGGCTGCCGTAGTGCCCATCATCAACATGGGCGGCGAGGAATATGCAAAGATCGGTATCGGCAAATCCACCGGCACCAAGCTCATTTCTGCCTGCGGCAACATCAACAAGCCCGGCGTGTACGAGATCGACATGACCATTTCGGTTGAAGAATTCATTTACAGCGACGAATATTGCGGGGGCATTCCTAACGGCAAGCGCCTGAAGGCCTGCATCCCCGGAGGCTCATCGGTTCCCATCCTTCCCGCCAACCTGCTGCTGACAACGGCAAAAGGGGAGAAGAGGATGATGACCTATGAAAGCCTTGCCGACGGTGGTTTTCCCACCGGCACCATGATGGGCTCCGGCGGGTTTATTGTGTTGGATGAAGACCAGTGCGTAGTGCGTCACACGCTTACGCTTGCCAGGTTCTACCGCCACGAAAGCTGCGGCCAGTGCTCGCCCTGCCGCGAAGGCACGGGCTGGATGGAAAAGATCCTGCACAACATCGAGTACGGCAAAGGCAAGATGAGCGACATAGACCTGCTGTGGGACATCCAGGCCAAGATCGAAGGCAATACCATCTGCCCCCTGGGCGATGCCGCTGCCTGGCCTGTTGCCGCCGCCATCCGCCACTTCCGCGACGAGTTCGAATGGCACGTCACCCATCCGAACGACGCGCAGAGGGGTAACTATGGATTAGCTAATTACGCTGACCCGCTGGAAGTAGCGGTGGGGTGATTTCACGCAAAGCCGCAAAGGGAAAAAAGCAAAAATTAATGCGTTTCTTCCCTTGTCGGAGCAGGCTTTCCTGGTGAGATTCAGGAAAAGCTTATGAAAGAAAATGAAATCGCATCCATCGTTGTAGATCTTTGTTATCATATTCATCTGGAGTATGGCCCTGGTTTGTTTGAAAGCGTTTATGAGGAGATACTATGCTATGAATTGAGAAAGCTGGAATTTGCTATAAAGCGGCAATGCTATATCCCTCTTACGCATGAGGGAGTATTTGTTCCCCGCGCTTTTAAGGCCGACCTTATTATCGAAGACAAGGTGCTGATTGAGCTGAAGTCCGTTGATGACCTGTCTAAATTGCACTACAAGCAGGTATTCACTTATCTCAAGCTCACAGGCTGCAGGCTCGGTCTTCTGGTCAACTTTAATGTAGGCCTCATGAAAGAAGGTATACACAGGATCGTGAACAAGCTATAGCCTGCCTGCAAAAAAAGGAGTGCTGGCAAAAAGACTTGTTCTTACGCGTTAGGTACGAAGGACAGACAGTACACATAAAACTTCTTTGCTTCTTTGCGCCTTTGCGTGAAACAGAATTGTAAAACATATAAACTTTGCGCCTGCGCTTTTAGCGTCTAGGCGTGAAACATACACTATGTCAGAAGAAAAGAAACTTTTTAAAGTAACCATCGATAACATTACCGTGGAAGTGGAGCCGGGGACGACCATCCTTATGGCTGCCCGCAAGATCGGCGGCGATGTTGTGCCTCCCGCCATGTGCTACTACAGCAAGCTCGATGGCAGCGGGGGCAAGTGCCGCACCTGCCTGGTAAAGGTAGCTGCCGGCTCAACCGCCGACCCGCGCCCCATGCCCAAGCTGGTAGCCTCCTGCCGTACCAATGTCATGGACGGAATGATCGTGGAAAACATCACCAACCCCAGTGTGCTTGAAGCACGTAAGGGCGTGGTGGAATTCCTGCTCCTCAACCACCCGCTTGACTGCCCGGTTTGCGACCAGGCCGGCGAATGCGACCTGCAGGACCTGAGCTATGATCACGGCGCGGAAGCCACACGCTACGAATTCAAAAGAAGGACCTTCGAAAGAATTGACATCGGTCCCTACATACAACTGCACATGACGCGCTGCATCCTGTGCTACCGCTGCGTTTACACAGCCGAGCAGGTAGCGGGCAGCCGCGAACACGGCGTGCTGGACCGCGGCGACCATGCCCAGATAGCTACCTACATACAGAAATCGCTCGACAACGAGTTTATCGGCAACGTGATAGATGTTTGTCCCGTAGGCGCGCTGACCGACCGGACCTTCCGCTTCAAGAACCGCGTATGGTTCACCAAGCCCGTGGACGCCCACCGCGATTGCCCAAGCTGCAAAGGCAGGGTACGTCTGTGGATGCGCGGAGACGACGTGCTGAGGGTAACCGCCCGCAAGGACCAGTGGG